>JADFGU010000035.1 GCA_022567535.1 Planctomycetota bacterium
GCCGTGAACTACCACACAGCAGCCGATGCCGCGGCCGAGGTGGTGGACGCCATAAGTACCGCCGGCGGTGAGGCCTTCTCTGTGGCGGCCGACATCCGTCAGGAGGACCAGGTGGACGCTATGGTCTCCGAGATCGTCGAGCGGTGGGATAGCGTGGACATCCTGGTCAACAACGCGGGCATTACGCGGGACAGGCTGCTGCTGCGCATGACACCCAAGGAGTGGGATGAGGTCATCAGCGTCAACCTCCGGGGTGCGTTCCTGTCCACTAGGGCCGTCCTGCGCCACATGGTGCGTCAGCGCCAGGGCCGCATAGTCAGCATATCCTCGGTGGTGGGTGTGTCCGGCAACCCCGGCCAGGCCAACTACGCCGCCTCCAAGGCGGGCTTGATCGGGTTCACCAAGGCCATGGCACGGGAGGTGGCCTCCCGCAACATCACGGTGAACGCCGTGGCGCCCGGATACATCACTACCGCCATGGTGCAACAGCTCTCCGAAGAGGCCCAGCAGGCCATCCTGGCCCGTATCCCCATGGCCCGGTTCGGCACCACGAAACCCAACGCTGGGACACGCTGCTGGCGTCGGTCTGGCGCACGGTATGTACGCGCGGCATCACGGTGCAGATCGCCTTTGGTGAAGTTCAGTCTGCGCAAGGGCGCGATCGCCGGGCCTGGGCCGACGACTTGCGGCGGGTGATCGAGCAGTTGCGCCAGCCCGCGGGCGGGCACTGAGACTCAGGCGAGGTCGGCGCAGGCGGTCTGCTGACCGGCGCAGGGCCGGTCGCACTGGGCGCCCTGGCGCAGCGAGCAGGCGCGGTTGAAGGTCACCACGTGGTCCACTTCCGGCCGGATGCCGATCCATTCGCCGATCCGGTGGTCGTGGTGGCTCGGGACATGGGCCATCACGGTCTGGCCGCCGGCCAGCCGCAGGGTGTAGAGGGTTTCGGCGACCTCGGCATCAGAGATCAGCTGCCCGGTGTCGGGGTCTTCGACCGCGCCCGGGTAGTGCACCGGGGTGTAGGTGGCTTCGTCGATGGCCTCGATCGCGGCGGTGATGGGTTTGGTGCGGCTGACCGACAAGGAGAACTGCACGCCGTCGGCCACGCAGGTGGTGATCACCTTTTTCGTGCCGAACATCGAGTCGCCCCGCACCATGATCGTCGCGTCCGGGTTGATCGCTTTCGCGGTGGTGATGGCCTGCTTGACTTGGCGGGCGCCACCACGGCCGGAGGCGGCCTTGCCGCTGCGCAGCTGCGCCTCGGCGATCACCGGCGCGGCACTGGCCGTGGAGATGGTGGTGATCTGCGGGGACAGGCCCAGCCGCAGCAGCGCGCGGCTGGCGATCTTGGCATGCCCGAACGAGGCGCCCTGCTTGGCCTTGCCGTAGACCGGGCGCAGCAGCGAGTCGATGTCCACAAACATCCGCTCTTCTGCCCCGGCCAGCAGCGGGGTGCGCGCGGCCAGCGCCACCAGATGCGCCCGGGCCACCGCGGCGAGTTGCTTACTGTGTCCGAAAGTGAACTCACGCAAGAAGATCCCCAACGTCGACGGGGCATACACCTCGTTGAACACCCGGGGTGTGCCACCGGCGCGCAGCACGCCCGCATCATCGATGCTGTCCGCCCCGCAGGCCATCGCGGCCACGATCGAGGTCAGCTTGCCGGCCGGGTTGACCGCCCCGTGCCAGGGTCTCTACAGTCACCCGCCAGGGAGTGGTCCCTGTCAGAGGAATCTGAACTGATGCGCGCAGGCACCAGCCATGATCGGTGAGCACCCGGTGGTATCGGCCTCCGGACCCGTTCGGCACACGCCGGACCGTCCACGCCCGGCCGCCAATGGAGGCGTCCGGATGAGTTGAGGCGAACCCATCTGGACTGTGCCGGATACTCCAGCAGGGGGTGCCGGGCACCGGTCGGGCCACGAGCGCGCATGGGCGGCTTGTGGCCCGTGCATTTTTGTCCCGACACGATCCCAGAGACCCGGACTCGACAACCCGACAATCAAACATCCAGAGCACCACCGCCATGAACTCACAAGAGATGATCCGGATCCTCGACTCGATCGCGCGCGATCGAAACATCGAACGCTCGCTGCTCGTCAACGATCTCGAACAGGCCATGGTTTCCGCAGCCAGAAAATACTACAACGCCATCGATCCCGAGGAGTTTACCTGCTCGATGGACCCGATCACCGGTGAAATGAGCCTGCTCCGCCACGGCGAGCCGCTGGACATCGGGCCCGACGAGTTCGGCCGCATCGCCGCACAGACCTTCAAGCAGGTCATGATCCAGCGCTTCCGCGACGACGAACGCGACACCATCCGCGATGACTTCCAAAAACGCCTCGGCACGATCGTCACCGGCGTCGCGCAGCGATACGACCGCAGCATGCTCATCGTCAGCATCGACCGCGCCGAGGCCATCATGCCTCGCTCCGAACAGATCCCCGGCGAGCAGTTCGCACCCGGCGACCGTGTCCGCTGCATGGTCCTGGACGTCCGCGACGCCGGGAGCCAGGTCAAAATCGTCCTCTCCAGGGCCCACCCCGATTTCATCCGAAAGCTCTTCGAGGTCGAGGTCCCCGAGGTCGCCGAGCGGATCATCGAGATCAAGGCCATGGCCCGCGAGGCCGGCTATCGCACCAAGGTCGCCGTCGCATCCATCGACTCGAAAGTAGACGCGGTCGGCGCCTGCGTGGGTGTGCGCGGCTCGCGCATCCGCAACATCGTGGACGAGCTCAACGGCGAAAAAATCGACATCGTCCGATGGAACGAGTCCAGCCAGATCCTCATACAGAACGCGCTCAAGCCCGCCGAGATCCAGGAGGTCAGCCTCTGCTTCGAGCTCGGCCGCGCCACCGTCGTCGTCCGCAACGACCAGCTCAGCCTCGCCATCGGCAAGCGAGGACAGAACGTGCGCCTCGCCGCACGACTCACCGGCTGGGACGTTGACATCCTCACACCCGACGAGTTCAACAAGGGCATTGAGACCATGTCCCAGACCCTGCTCGAGGTGGACGGGATCACCGAGGAGAAAGTCGACCGCCTCATCGCCCTGGGCATGGTCAGCGTCTTCGACATCGAGGAGGTCGGCGCCGAGGTGCTCAACGCCGAGCTCGAACTCGAATCCGCCGTCGGCGAAAAAATCGCAGAGCTCGCCTCCGTCCGTGCCAAGGAAGTCGCCCAACAGCAGCAGAAAGACAAGGAAGAGCGGGAACTCCGCCGGGCTGAAGAGGAACAGGCCGCCCGACGACTGCTCGAAGGCGAAGGTGAAGAGGGCGATATCGACCCGGACCTGGCCGCCGCCGCGATCCTGGGCGCCTCGAAACTGGCATCCCCGGACACGACCAAAGAACAGAACACCCCCGAAGCATCCGATCAGCAAAATGGTAAAACGGACACCACCGAAGAGTCCGGCGAGACCCGGGCGGCGGACATTCTGGGAAACTGAATCGGGCGACATGCCCCGATACAGACACGCGATGACTCGCTGTCATCTGGAGTAGTAAGGTTTGGCAAAGGCAAAGCGCGTATTCAACATCGCCAAAGAGCTGGGGATCTCCTCCAAGGCCATCGTGGCCAAGTGCCACGCCGAGGGCATCCCTCAGGATGTCATCAAAAACCACATGTCCACGGTCTCGGTCGGACTCGAAGCGACGGTGCGCGAGTGGTTCTGTGCCGGCTCCGAGCACACCGCCGTGGAAACCGCCGAGAAGGTCGACCTCGAAAAGGTCCGCGCCAAGCCGCGCAAAAGCCGCGCCAAGAAGCCCGCCCCGGTGCAGCCCGACGCGGCGGGCGAGACCAACGGCGTCGCCACCGCCGCCCCCCCCAAGGCCATCCCCGCCCAGGAGCCCAAACCCGCCACACAGGCCAAACCCGCTGCTGCCGACGCGCCCCCCGAGCCCGACCAGAAGCAACCGCCCGGCGACGCCCCGGCCAAGACTGCTCAACCCGCCACGGACTCGCGCGCCGCCGTCGCGGTCGCCATGCCAGAGCCCCAGATGAACGTCCCTGCGCGCCCTGAATCCGTCGCGCCGGCCGGGCCGAAGCTCAAGGCCCGCACGCCGGTCAAAATGGCCGGCCCCAAGATCATCCGCGTCGAGGCCCCCGAAGCCGACGCCGAGCCTCGACAACGCCGCGCTCCGACCCGACGCGAGTTCGTCACACCGGGCGGCGGCGGGGTTCGCAGCACTTCCACAGGCGTGCCCCTGGGCGCCACCAGGGGAACCGACGAGAAGGCCCGAAGCCCGCGCCGCGGCGAGAAGCACCGCTCCAGCGGCCCCAGTGATCGACGCAAGGGTCACGCCAACGACTGGACCAACATCGCACGAGGTGCCTGGAGCGAGCAGGACCTTGCCGAACGCGAGGCGCGCCTTGCACGCTCGGGCGGCCTCCTCAAAAAGAGACGACAGGACGCCCGACGACGAGACCTCTCCTCCGGAGAACGCGCCCAGTCCGCCGCCCAGATCGGCGGAACCGTCAAAATCCAGGCCCCCTTCACTATCAAGGATCTTTCCGCCGCCACCGGCGTCAAGGGCGCCGACGTCGTCAAAAAGCTCTTCCTCCAGGGCGTGATGGCCACCATCAACTCCGGCATCGAGCCCGAACGCGCCCAGGAAATCATGATCGAATACGACATCGAGCTCGATGTCGTTACGGCTGTCAGCGCAGAAGCCGTCGTCACCGAACAGTTCGAGGCGCGCGACCGCGTCGATGAACGCCCACGAGGCCCGGTCGTCACCATTCTCGGACACGTCGACCACGGCAAGACCTCGCTGCTCGATCGCATCCGAAGCGCCAACGTCGCCGAGGGAGAGGCCGGCGGAATCACACAGGCCACCAGCGCCTTCCGCGTCCCCGTCTCCGTCGGCGAGACCGACAAGCACATCGTCTTCGTCGATACGCCCGGCCACGCCGCCTTCACCGAGATGCGCTCACGCGGAGCGAACATCACCGATCTCGTCGTTCTGGTCGTCGCCGCCGACGACGGCGTCATGCCGCAGACCGTCGAGTCCATCAACCACGCCAAGGCCGCCGGCGTCCCCATCATCGTCGCGCTCAACAAAATCGACAAGCCCGAGGCCACCGACAGCAACATCCAGCGCATACTCAGCCAACTCGCCGAGCACGAACTCAACCCCGCCGAATGGGGCGGCGACACCGAGGTCATCCGCACCAACGCCCTCACCGGCGAGGGTGTGCAGGACCTGCTCGAGGTGCTCGACTACCAGTCGCAGCTGCTCGAGCTCAAGGCCGACTTCGGCGGGCCCGCCCGCGGCGCCGTCATCGAGTCGCGCATCGTCGAGGGACGCGGCGCCGTCGCAAACATACTCCTCCAGGACGGAATGCTCAAGGTCGGGCAGTTCGTCGTCGCCGGCCGCGCGTTCGGCCGGGTACGCGACATCGTCGACGACCGCGGTGAACGCCTCAAACAGGCCGATCCCCCACGCCCCCTCCAGATCTCCGGCATCGACCTGATCCCCGACGCCGGCGACAAGTTCTACATCGTGGACTCGCTCAAAAAGGCGCAGGAGGCCGCCGAGCAAAGGCGAGATCACGAACGCGAAACTCAGCTCGCCCAGCCCAAGGTCACGCTCGACACGCTCTTCAGCCAGATGGCCCAGAGCCAGCTCAAGGAGATCTGCATCGTCCTCAAGGCCGACGTCCAGGGCTCCATCGATGTCCTCCGCGCCGAGATCGAGGGCATCTCCACGGACGAGGTTAAGATCCGCGTAATCCACGCCGCCGTCGGGGGCATCTCCGAGAGCGACACCCTGCTCGCCGACGCTTCCGATGCCATCATCGTCGGCTTCAACGTCATCGCCTCGCCCCGGGCCCGCTCCGCCGCCGACGCCAAGGGCGTCGAGATCCGAAACTACCAGGTCATCTACCACATCGTGGACGACATCACCAAGGCCGCCGAAGGCCTCCTCGAACCCGAGCTGCGCGAGGAAGTCCTCGGGCACGCCGAGGTCCGCCAGGTCTTCAAGATCTCGAAGGTCGGGGCCATCGCCGGCTGCTACGTCACCGACGGCACCGTCCAGCGCGACGCCTTCGTGCGCGTCACACGCGACGACATCGTCATCGAGAACGACCGAAAGCTCGAACAGCTCAAACGCTTCAAGGACGATGCCAAGGAGGTCCGGGCCGGCATGGAGTGCGGCATGAAGATCGTCGATTACGACGACATCAAGGAGGGCGACATCCTCGAATGCTACAGGAACATCGAGGTGAAACGCACGCTCCAGGGCGCCACATAAAATGGTCGTCGGAATCCTCCAGTTCGAGCTTCACATCCCCGCCAGCACCTCGCTGAAGGACAAACGCCGCGTCGTCCGCGCCATCAAGGACCGCCTCCATCGCGACCACATGGTCTCCGTCGCCGAGACCGACCACCTCGACACCATCAACCTCGCCGTGCTCGGCCTGGCCTGCGCCGGCTCGGACGGAAGGGCCGTCGCACGTACGCTCGATCACATCAGCGAACGACTCCGCGCCTGGCCGGACACCGAGCTCGGCCGCACCTCGCGCGAACTCCTCACCGGCGACATGCACGCCTACGCCCACGCGGGGAATCCTACATGAGCCGGCGAACCGATCAGATCAGCTCGACCCTGCAACGCGCCGTCCAGGAAGTGCTCGCCCGCGGGCTGCACGACCCGCGCGTGACCGGGCTCACCACCATCACCGGCGTGACGGTGTCGCCGGACCTCAAGACCGCCGTCGTGCTCGTCTCGGTCCTCCCCGACACCAAGCAGGCCCTCACCCTGCACGGGCTCGAGGACGCAGCGGGCCACATCCGCCACCAGGTCGCTCGCTCGGTGCGGATGCGTCGTGTTCCCGAGTTCAAGTTCAAGGCCGACCTCGCCGCCAAGGAACAGGCAGCCGTCCTCGCCGCCATCGCCAAGGCTCGCTCGGAGTATCACGATCCGCCCGACGATGACCAGCAGCCGGCACCCGATTCGCACGAGGGCGGCTGGTGAGTTCCGCCGAGGCGTCCACGCGGCTGGCAGGTCTGCTGAGTCGGCTGACCACGGCCGGCGAGCCCGATCCGCCGCCCGTGCCCGAGTGTGGCGTCGAACCACTGCTCTACGAACTGCTCCGGTCATTCCTGCTCTGGGAGGCGTCGCCCGCCAAGGCCGAGTTCGCGATCGAGAGCCTGCTCAACGCCGTCGTCGACTGCAACGAGCTGCGGATCTGCCTCCCCGACGAGGTCCACGCCATGCTTGGCCCCCGATACCCGCGCGGGCTCGAGCGGGCCATGCGGATACGATCGGCCCTGAACGACCTCTTCGAGCGCGAGCACGATGCCTCGCTCGAAATCCTCACCACGCTGTCCAAGCGCGACGCGCGCGCCTACCTGCTGTCGCTGGAGGGCGTACCGCCGTTCGTCGCCTCGCGGGTCGTGCTGCTCGGCCTCGGGGCCCACGCGTTCCCGATGGACCATCGGCTGCTCAAGCCGCTCATCGCCGAGGGCGTGTTCGCCGCCGACGCCACGCCCGAGGCCGCCGCCGGCTGGCTCGAAAGAAACCTCCGCGCCGGTGAGGTCCGCGGCGCGTACCTGGCCATCGAGGCATGGGCCCAGAAGCCCGCCCCAAAGCGCTCCGGACGCCAGACTAAGAGCCAACCGCCCGCCCAACGCTCGAACAAGGCGCAGGACTGACACACGCGCCAGCCAATCCATCGGAGATCGACCGTGGCCGGACACAGCAAGTGGGCCAACATCAAGCACCGCAAGGAACGCCAGGACGCCAAACGCGGCAAGCACTGGTCCAAGTGCTCGCGCGCCATCATCGCCGCCGCCCGCGCCGGCGGCCCCGACCCCGAGATGAACCTCACCCTCCGATACGCCATCGACGAGGCACGCTACGCCAACATGCCGAAGGACAACATCGAACGCGCCATCAAAAAGGGCGCCGGCGCCGGAACAGGGGAGAACTACGAATCGGCGCGCTACGAGGGCTTCGGCCCTGCCGGCGTCGCAATACTCGTCGACACACTCACCGACAACCGCACCCGCACCGTCAACGAACTCCGATCGATCTTCAACAAGGGGGGCGGCAACCTCGGCAGCGCCGGCTGCGTCGCATACATGTTCGACACGCTCGGCCAGATCCTCGTCAACGCCGCCGACACTGACGAGGACACGATCATGGACGCCGCCATCGACGCCGGTGCACAGGACGTCTCCCCACCCGAGCCCGCCGACGGCGAGGAGGGCGTCTGGACCATCACCACCGGCCCCACCGAGTTTCAGACCGTCAAAGACGCGCTCGAAAACGCCGGCATCCCCATCGCACAGGCACAGATCGCCATGGTCCCCAGGAACACGATCACCCTCAGCGGCGGCGACGCCCGCAAGCTCATCAACCTCATCGAATCCCTCGAAGACAATGAAGACGCCCAGAAGGTCTACACCAACGCCGACTTCGACCACGACCTCTCATAGCAAGCTGCATCGACGCCCGGCGTCTCGATTCCAACCCGCAGCGCGACAGGCGCGCGGAATCCCGGTGTCGCACGAGCGGGTACCGCTGGCGGAGTGCTGCTCTCGCCTACGCTCCACACCGCTGCTTGTGAATCCCCAGCAGATACGCTTCCGCATCGACCGGCGTCATGGGCCTGGCAAAGTAGTAGCCCTGTCCCCATGTGCATTCGATCGATTGCAGCGCGCCGATTGTATCTTCCATCTCAATGCCCTCGGCGACGGTCGAAATCCCGAGGTTCCCCGCCAGCGCCGTGATCGAAGCCACCACCGCCAGAAGGGAGCGATCACCATCAAGAGAGCGTACAAAGGATTGGTCAATCTTCAACACGTCAATTGGATAGCTGTGAAGTGCGCTCAACGATGAGACTCCGGTTCCGAAGTCATCCAATACAATCTGCACGCCGCGTTCCCGAAGCTCCACGAGCAGTGGGATGACGTCAAACCGATCGTCAGAAATAATGGATTCCGTGATTTCCAGTTTCAGCTCCTCCAGCAGCAGGTCATTCTCTCGCAGGCACTCGAAGACATCCTCGACCAGAGGGGAATCAATGAGCTGGCGCTTGGAAACGTTCACGTTTATCGACAGCCGTTCTTCCAGCCCCAGCCGACGATTCCAGTCTGCGATCTGCCGGCACGCCGTGTGAAGCACCCACCGCCCGATATCGATAATCAGACCCGTCTCTTCGGCGATCGAGATGAAGTCGATGGGGCTGACCACGCCCCGATCCGGATGATCCCAGCGGATGAGCGCCTCGAAACCCGAAACAATGCCCGTCTCCAGGGAGACGATCGGTTGGTAGACGAGCCTCAGTTGATTATCCTCAAGAGCGAAGCGGAGACATGATTCGAGCGACTGGCGGCTCATCGCCCGCTCGTGCATCGCTCTGTCAAACTGCACGATTCTCGCCCCACCGTCTTCCTTCGCGCGATACATGGCGGCGTCGGCATCGCGAAGCATGTCGGCGGCGCTCTGGTGGGCATGCTCATTGGTCACCAGGCCGATGCTGGCGGTGGAAACGATCCGATGCCCTGCGACATCATGCAGCTCGGCGAATTCATGAAGAAGCCGTTCGGCCTTCTCTTTGCCCTCCGACCACTCGGACAAGCGGCTAAGAAGCACGACAAACTCGTCGCCCCCAAACCGAGCCACCATGTCAGGTTCACGAACACTGTTACGAAAAACCCTTGCGATACTGCGCAGAAGGGCATCACCCACCTCGTGCCCCAGGCTGTCGTTGACGATCTTGAATCGATCAAAATCGAAGAAGAGCACCGCGAATCGGCTGTCATCACGATTGGATCGCTTCATCGTTTCATCCAACCGGTCCATAAACACGGTGCGATTGGACAGGCCGGTCAGGCTGTCGGTAGTTGCGGCGATCTCAAGCTCGTCAATCGCGGCCAGCCTTTGAGACTTGGCGCGTCTCTCTTCCTCCACCGCCTTGACCAATGTTGAGTTGGACCTGCGAAGCTCCTCTTCCACCAGCTCACGGGCCTGAGCTTCTGCAATCACCTCATCCCTCAATACAGTCGTTTGACGCAAACTTTCCGCCATTTGGTCGAACGCCCGGCTCACGTCTCCAAGCTCATCCCGCGATTGCAAATCGATGCGGTGATCGAGATTCCCTCGGCTGAACTGGGCCGCTCCCTCGGACAGTTGCCTCGTGGCGTCGACAATCCCCTTGGTCACCATCCAGCCCACGCCGGCCACGGTGACAAAGATGAACAACCCCGCACCCATCATGGATGCGATCGCGATCTTGTCCGAGCGCTGCGCGTCTTTCGTCGCACGAGCAGTTTCAATAAAGATCAGAACCTGGATCTCGTCGTCCAGGATACGGTCGATCTCATCACGCCTTGCCTCGAACTTCTCCATCATCATTTGCATCTGGTCCGTGAGCGCGACGATGCCGATTCCCACGATTGCCACTTCGGAAAAGTCACTGCCGATTCGGTTGAGCGATTCATCCTCATCCGCCGACATGCGGCTCTCGCGATACTGCGTTATGCAGCGCCCGAAGTCCGTTTCTGAGCCGACGATCTTCCGCTTGACGCCCGGATCTTGCACCAGGACATACTCCGAAATCGCAGCGCCATAATCATGAATGATGATCTCCATATCGAGCGCGGCCCTGAACTTTTTCAATGCGTCGCCGGCGGACAGGTCGGCTCGCTGGCGACCTTCGATAACGTTGCGGGGCTGGACAATGTGCTGCAGCGCCTCAAGGGCGAGGTCGAGTTTCTCGTCTACCAGCTCGTCGATGTGCTCGACGTCTTCACGCAGCAACCGAAGATCCTCGTGCCGCCGCCCGGCTATCGACACAATCTCGTCGCCCAGAATCTTGAAGTCTCGATACAGCTCGGCGACCTGGAGGCCCAGCGCCCTTTCCTCGTCCGTCTCCGCCAGCTGCTCGAACTGACGCGCGTACCGCTCGAAGTCGCGCTCCGAGTCATGCATCTTCTCGATGTCTTTCTCCTCATGATCCCAGATGTAATCGAACACCGCCTGCGCCGTCTCGCCCGCGTTGATCTCCATCTCGAGAATCGCCTGTTCGAGCGACTCCTTGACCTCGGCCAGCTGCCGCGCGTCCGCCATCATCCGCTGGACAAAGTACATGCCGACGGCGGCGTTCACCACGAGAAACGACAACACCAGCAGGGTATTGAGTTTGAGTTTCGTGGCGATTGTCATGTTCGGCATTCCTCCGTCATGTGCTCAGCGCTGCTTTGCTCAAGCAAAGTGCGATGCCGCGCAGATGACCGGTGAAGTTCTCGATGAATCGAACAACGCCCCTCGCCGGAACCCTTGCGGATTCAGAACGGCACGTGTCTGCACCCCCCCGGCTGGACCCGGCCGGCGCGCGGACCGCCGCCATTGAGACGCACCCCACCCGGACGGTGAAGAACACGATGAACCGCCTGCTGCTTCTCATTCCTCGCCGTCACCTCGTCGTGAATCATCCGCGCGCAATCATGGAGTGCAGGCGGCCGTATTGTCATTCTCATCGTCACGTGGTGGCTGGGTCTTGATCCCGTCTGCACAGGTTATGGGGCCACAGCGCAGCTCTTGACCGACATTTCCCATCGGACCCTCGCCCGGCTCCACGGCTGCGCATTCCGAGTACGACCGAGACGCCCACCCCCGGCAGACCCGAATTGCAGTCGCTCGCTCGTGAACGGAATCGACTGCGACGGCCGGAGTCTTGTAAGTGCCGGTACAAACCAGTGGCCGGTCTGCGACCACACAAGTTCCAGCCGGGGAAACCGGGCGAAGACACACGCGGCGCTCCGCTCCGCTACCATCGCGACGTGAGAAAGAGCGTCCGAATCGCAGAGATCGTCCACGCCGTCTCGCTCGGCGTCTGGCTGGGCGTGATCCTCACCGCCGCCTTCGCCGCCGCAAGCCTCTTCCCCGTCATGCGCCAGCTCGACCCCACGCTCGGCGCGTACCCGGCCTTCCAGGGCGACCATGTCCCGCTCGCCGGCGGCCGAATCGCCGTGAAGATATTCCTCTTCGCAGACCTCGCCGGCTTCCTCTGCCTCATGCTCGCGGGGCTGAGCACGCTGCTGTGGATACTGGTGGAATGGCCTCGCCGACCGAAGGCCGCCGCCATCCGCTCCACACTGCTCCTCGCGCTGGACCTGGTCTTCGGCTACAACCTGATCGTGCACGGCAGCCGGCTGAACGAACGCTCAAAGGCGTACTGGACCGCGGCCGAGGCCGGACACACCATCGCCGCCGAGCAGCATCGCGCGGCGGTCCGCGACATGCACCCCACCTCTCGCAACCTGATGGCGACCACAGCCGTCCTCGCCCTGGCCAGCCTGCTCACCGGTCTCTGGTGCGTGACCACCGCCGCCCCGCCCGCGCGCAACGCGGTGAGCGATCCGCCTGCCCCGGCCCCCGACCCCTGAGCCGCCCGCCAATGACGACGCGACAGAATCCTGCTCGAAACGCCGCGGCGGACATCCCCTTCCCGCTGCCGCAGGTTCAATCCAACGAGAAACGTCGCGCTCGTCGATTGCTCGCGGCGCTCGAACAGCACTACCCCGACGCCGCCTGCGCGCTCACCTACACCTCCCCGCACGAGCTGCTCATCGCCACCATCCTGTCCGCGCAGTGCACCGATGTCGCCGTCAACAAGGCCACGCCCGCGCTCTTTGAGCGCTTCCCACACCCCACCGACTACGCCGCCTCCTCCCCGCCCCAGATCGAGCCGTACGTGCACAGCCTCGGCTTCTTCCGCAACAAGTCCAAGGCCATTCACTCCGCCATGACGAACATCGTCGAGCGGTTCGAAGGCCGGGTTCCGCGCACCATGGACGAACTGCTCTCGCTCCAGGGCGTGGCGCGCAAGACCGCCAACGTCGTCCTCGGCAACGCCTTCGCCGTCAACGTCGGTTTCGTGGTCGACACGCACATCCAGCGCCTGTCGCGCCGCCTCTGCCTCATCGACGACGGCCAGTCCGTCCAGATGATCGAGCGAAAGCTCATGGCCCTCTTCCCACGCACTCGCTGGACCGCACTCTCGCACATGCTCATACACCACGGCCGAAACGCGTGCTCGGCGCGAGCGAAGCACTGCGCGGACCATCCGATCTGCAAAGGCTTCGGACGATGCTGCGAGCGCCCACGCACGCATCAATCCTGAAACACGCCCGGCGGGAATCGAACCCACAACCTCTGGCTTCGGAGGCCAGCACTCTATCCAATTGAGCTACGGGCGCAGCGACTCGATGCTACCATCGCCGAACCCTCGCGGCAACGTCCAGCACCGATGTCTCACTCGCCCAGCCCAAGCCCCTTGCCCGCCGTTCTCCCCTTCGTCTTCGTCAACAGCCTCGGCACCGGAGCCGTCACTCTCGGCATCTTCTTCCTCGCCCAGAGTCAGTTCGATCTCGAACCCAAGTCCACCTTCCTGCTCGGTGCGCTGATCGGCCTCACCTACATCCCCGGCGCCCTCGCCATCGGACCCGCGCTGAGTCGCATGACCGCCCGCTACCCGGCGCTCAACGCGCGGACCGTCCTCGCCGCAACCACCGCCGCGCTCGGCCTCATCTGTTTCCTCC
>JADFGU010000251.1 GCA_022567535.1 Planctomycetota bacterium
TCTTGCGAGTGTCGATGATCTGTGCATCGTATCCTTCTACCGCGCGCACGTAATCTCTCGTCGCAGTCGCTATTCCGCTAAGGCGTTGCAAAAAATTTAGCGCAGTACGCTCCGCCTCAAGAATAGATGCGACAGAGCCTTCAAGTGATGCGACAACGTCCCCCGCGTTAAGTATCGAGCTATCGTCTTTGAGCGCGCGTGTGTTCAGCTTGGGGTCAACGCGTTTGAACACCGCCATTGACACGTCGATACCTGCGAGCACTCCCTCTTCCTTCGCGATCACTACGGCTTTGGCGGTCAACTCAGGCGATATGAGCGCGTCGGTAGTCGCGTCTCCGAGGCTCAAATCCTCGGTAAGCGCCGTGGCGTGTACCCACATGCGCCGCATCTCGCGCAGGTTCGCCCGCTGGTCCACCTGGCGCGCCACTTCGAGCGCGCGTGCGCGGCGGAGGGCGCTCCAGAGGAGCGTGGCGACGACGGCGGTGCCGGTTGCACCGCCGATGAACCCGAGCCATCCGCCGGCCACGGTCGCGACCCAAGGCCAATAGAAGTCCGTCACGCGTGCAGCGATGACGACGAAGATCACCGCGGAGCTTGTCACGGCCGCGGTTCGCATCACGTCGATCACGAACAGCCGCCACGCTGCTCTCTTCAGAACCCGCTTGATCTCGGTCATAGTCGTCCCCTGGGCCTGGACGGGCGCACGGCCCGCACCTTCTTTATTTATACGGAACGCGGCGTGTGCGGTGCTCCGCCACCGGGTAGTTTATCGACTCGTGCGGTGGGAGAGACCCGGAATCGGGGCCGGGCGAGTGTCGCGGTGACAATTCATTATTTTGTTTGGTATCTGATCGGCTTCCTTGCTCCGGTCCAGTCCGCGCACCATGATCTCGCCTATTGGGAAACCCACGCGACCCAACCCGACTCGGCCGACTGCTGGACGCCGCGTGGCTCGACCGCAGCCGCATCGCCCGCGCCTTTGGGCGCCAGCACCAGGACGACGAGCTGGGCACGCGTTTGCACGCCGCGCTCGCCTGTCTGTTCCTGTTTGCGGTCTCGGGTCCGACGACGGTGACGGAACTGGCGGGGATTCCGCTCGTGGTGTTCTTCCTCATCCGCGTGCGGCACACGTATCGGATCTGGGGCCACGTATTCATGGACGTGAGGTTCTTCCTGCTGCTGGCGCTCGCGGCGTGGATGGCGCTGTCGCTGCTGTGGAGCCCGAGCGCCGCGCAGGGGCTCGATGAGCTCGGGTCGATGCGCTGGGCGTGGTGCATGCTGGTGCTGTGGCCGGTCATCGACCGGCGCGATCTGCTCATCGCCGCGTTCGCGGGCGGGCTGCTCGTGGGCAACGGGGCACAACTCGCGCACGCGCTGCAAGGCCCGCTCGGGATCGAGCTGTGGTCGCGGCTGCCCGGTCGCGTCTCGGGCTGGTGGGATCCGGTCGTGGGCGGATCGATGTTGTGCGCCGCGCTGGGGCTGCACCTGCCGGCGGCGCTGATGGGACTCGGGCGCACGCGCCTTTTCGGGGCGACGGGCACGCTGGTCACGCTCGCGGGGATCGTCGCCACGGGGACGCGCGGCGCCTGGATCGCAGCCGCACTGTTGGTCGCGATTGTTTCGCTGGTCGCGCTTGTCCGGGCCGAGCGCCGGCGGCGGGCGCTGGTGACGACGGCCATCGTCGCCGCGACCCTCGCGACGGCCACGATTGCCGCGTTCACACGTGGCGAAACGGCGTTGGGCGATCGCGTCAGGACCGGGTGGGGCGAAGTCACGGCCGCGGTGCGCGACGGTGAGTTTCACTCCGACACCGGGGCGCGGGTTTACATGAACGCCCGAGCCATCGATGCCCTGGCCCGGCACCCGGTCCGGGGCGTCGGCGCGGGCGGGTATCGGTCGTGGGTCGACGCGCACGATCCAGAGAACCGGGATATCGCGCACGATCACGCGCACAGCGCCCCGCTGCACGCGGGGGCGACGCTCGGGCTCGTCGGCCTTGCGATTATGGGGTTCGTTCTCGCGTGTGGCATCCGGGCGGGGCTTGGCGCGTGTCGCGGCAACCTGGGCTCATACGCTGCGGGACCGGCGTTCGCGATGGTCGGGCTCGCGCTGGCCGGGCTCTTCGACACCGTTCAACTCAACGCGCAGACGGCGGCCCAGATCGGGATTCTCATCGCGCTATGCCCGCCGGCGCTTCCGCCGACGTTCAGGAACGCGTAGGGTCGGTCGGGCGCGGGAAACGCTCGCCGTGTCAATCGTCCAGGGAGACGCTTCTGGGCCCTTGCTTGCCCGCGACACGCTCCATGTACCCGTCGCCCCTCTTCTCGTACTTGGTGAACCCCAGCCGCTCGAGGTTTTCGTTGCTCAGCTGGCCCTTGGCCTTCATGTCAGACCACTTGCCCGCGATCCGCGGCACGGTGATGACACGTCGGACGGGCTCGCCCGTCTCCGGGTGCTTCTGGTACGCGTCTTCGCTCATCGACTGGACGAGCTCGACCCTTCTGCCCGTGCCCTTGCCGGCCTTGTCCAGGTACTCGTACTCGTAGATCGGCATCACACACCTCGTGTACGCGGCGCGGGGCGCCGCCGCGCCGGGCCTGGGGCATCACCCGAAGGTTCGCCCGGTCTCAAGGTCCATCATCGACCATCGCGTGGTCTGGCACAACCTCATGAGCACGGGCCAGGCGATGTCTTCCTCGACCAGCGTCACCATCGCCTGCGTGACGGGGTCGACGCCGAGCGGTATCTCGACGACCATCC
>JADFGU010000252.1 GCA_022567535.1 Planctomycetota bacterium
GGTCCCCTCCTCCGTCGCCCGATGCCCAATCCCTGATGCCCGATGCCCAATCCCCATTGCCCGATGCCTGATGCCCAGTGCTCGATGCCCAGTGCCTGATGCCTGATGCCTGATGCCTGATGCCTTCTCGTCCATATAACCGCTTGTCGAACTCCTTGCACAAGCGCTCGCACTCTTTGCACAGCCGTTCAAGCTCTTTGAACACGCGCTCGCACTCTTTGCACACCGGTTCACTCTCTGCGAGCCAGCGCTCGCGCTGTGCGAGACACCCTTCCGGCCCCTCGACAAGCCTCTCGCACCCCTCGCACACGCGCCCGGACCCGCCGCACCGCCGCTCCCACGCCCCGACAAGGCCGCCCAAGAACCCGCTCCGCCCGCCGCAGAGACGGAATCAACGCCCCCGGGCCATGGCGGGGGTGATTATGGGTCAGACAATCAAGCCGCGTCGATCTCATCACAGAGATGATGCTGGATGGCTCCGGTCGTTTGAACCCCGGACTGCGCCTTTCGGGATATCATCCGCAACACGAGGAGCCCCCCCGCCCCGCTTGATGCTGCACCTTTGCAGCCAATCGGGCCGGTGAGTCGATAGTCACGCGAGAATGAGGAAGAGTTGCCGATCCATTTCGTCCACTGACCTTGAAGCCATTCGGGCGGCCGTAAAAGACCAATTGCCAATAGCTGGGCTGACACACACTTTCTATCGCTACCCAGCCCGATTCTCGCCAAGCTTTGCGAGAGCCTGCATTGAGAAGTTCACGAAGCCCGGCGATCTCGTGCTCGACCCGTACATGGGCGGGGGCACGACGGTCGTCGAAGCGATGGTGTCGGGCCGACGCAGCATCGGCTCAGACATCAATGAGCTCGCTGTCTTCGTCGCGGATGTCAAAGTGTCCAAGCTCTTCCCCGCTGAAAGGCGCGAGCTTGCTCGCTGGGCCGACAAAGTCGTCCCATCGATTCGATGCGATGAGCCAGCGCCGCAAGATTCACACGTGCCACGTAACATGCATCTTCCAGAAGCCCGATGGTTACGCAAAACTATCTCACTTGCGCTCGACACACTTGACGAGGAGCTACCGACTTCCAAATCGCGGCGCTTTGCCCGTTGCGTTGTGTTGAATGTGGGACAGTGGGCGCTTAACGGTCGAAAGCGGGTTCCCACCGCCAGCGAGTTCCGCGAGCGGATCGCGGGGACAACCCACGAGATGCTCGCGGGCTCACGCGAATTGAATGATCGGCTTGGCCCCAAGACCACCAAGCCGCTTCTTCGCAAGAATGACGCTGAGGCAGTCGCCGACGACAGGAAGATCCAGCAGTATGGCCTTGCAGACTTGGTCGTAACGTCGCCACCGTATCCAGGCGTCCACATCCTGTATCACCGCTGGCAGGTTGACGGTCGCAAAGAGACTGACGCGCCGTATTGGATTTCCGGAACCAAAATAGCGGGGGCACGATAGGGGTACCTGGAGATACCGTTCTGTTGCCTTACGGGCAGGTGGGCCAGCACTTTGTTGTGGCCCTTAGTGATGTCTGATTTGTCAGGTGACAGCCGGTCGGAATCCGCGAGATCGCCCATGGTATGGGCATTCTCGCCGTGTCACCCCTGTTGACCCTGACATGCCTTCGGAGGCCCCATGGCCGAGCTGAATCCGCATCTTGTGTGGCTCCTCGTCGACTCTGCGCGGTCCTGTTCGCCAGATCGTACATGCTGGCGCGGACCCGCGCCATCTCCCATGTGTCACCCATGGTGCGGATGCTGACCGTGCGGAATCTCGCGCATTCGCGTTGTCCGTGGGTCACTGCCAGATACGCCGTTGGCGGACCAGTGGCACCATCGGAATACCCCGCCAGCCCCTATGATTCCTGAGCATGGCGAGACGGTCCCACAGTCTTATCGCACTCGTGCCCGTCATTGTGCTCGGTGCGATCGGTGGCATCATCCTGGCGATCAGCGAACGCCCTCTGCCTCTGGGCCTGGCGGCGCTGGCGGGATGCATCGTCCTGCTGCTGGCGCTGACGGTGCTGCGCGACCGGATCATCCATCTGTTCGGCCGGGCGCTCAGTCCGGCCATGGTCACGCGGATCCAATCGCCCGCAGCACTGAGCGGACTCGTTGCGGTCGTATTTCTGTTGGCGCTGCTCTGGGTGCTGTGGCCTTCGGGGCGGCTGTGGGTCGGCTACAGCGAACTCGCAGGGCTGGCTGCTCTGTTCAGGTGCGCGGCGTTGCGAGTCGTTCAGGACGCCCCACCTGATGTGCCTGCGGGCGGCTTGGTTCCCGGTGCTCGGTGGGGGCTCAACGGTCTGGCGGTCGTGTCGATTTCGGTGTTCATGGGGCTGGCCCCGGGCGATCTGGTCCATGGTGTGGGTGGTGCGTCGGACATGGGTGCGAGTGAGGCGGTGGCGAAATGGGCTAATGGGGTTGAGGAGACTCTTGCGCGGATCATTAGGGGGCAGCAGGTCACGCACGGCAAACTGGATGAGGTCCTGCAGCGACTTGACAAACTTGAGTCCGTACCCAAGACGATCGCGGTCGGGTCGAATGCCCCGTCCCAGCGGGAGCCGCTGAGCGACGAGGACCGAGCGATCTTCGACGAGGCCAAGCCCTCAGCCGATGCCCTGACGCGCTACCGCATCGCGGTCGCCGAGGGCGACGATGCCGAGGCGGCCCGACTTGAGCAGGAGGTCGAGCGACTGATCGAAGAGCGGCAGGCCGAAGAGAACTTCCACGTTGAGCGTGCCCGGGGCGACCGCCACTA
>JADFGU010000036.1:0-11220 GCA_022567535.1 Planctomycetota bacterium
TCCGAGCTGCTCTTCTTCATCACGCCGTACGTCGTTGAGAACACCGGCGAGCTGGAGAAGCTCAACCAGCCCTACATCGACACGCTGGACCGGCAGCGGGCCGAGCAGGAGAACGAGGGCCTGTGAGGAGAGCCCGCGTGGTGATGCGTCTGTGCTTTGTTCTCGCAGCGGTCGCGCTGATGGCCGGGTGCCAGGTCGAGGTGTCTCGTCGGCCGATCGGGCGAGGGGCTCGATCGACCGAGCCTCGCGTCGAGATGCCGGCCGGACCCATCGCAACCCTGCGTGCGAACGTCACCACGAGCGCTCGGATTCGGCTGGAGATCACGCCCGTCGGGGTGGTTCGCTACGACGGGCAGGTGCTGCCGATGCTCTCGCCGAACGGTCGGTTCCTGGCGGTGGAGGAGGGCGCCGCGCCGACCTGGCCGACGCTTCTTGCTGCTGACGGCGCCGTCCCGCCACTCCGCACGCGGATCGCCGTGTACGAGATCACCGATCGCCGGCTGCGGCGCGTCGAGTTCGCGTTGCAGCTTCCGACCGGGCTGGTGCTCGGGCGATCGGCCGACGAGAACGGGTTTCTTGTCGAGTCGCCCAGGCCCGACGGCTCGCGGTGGATCGGGCTGGTCGATTGGGTCGCCGGCGGTGTCGAGTGGCTCGTCCGCGACCAGCATGTGAACGCCCACGCGGTCTTCACTCCCACAGGCCACCTCGTGTACGCCAGACGCTCCATCGGTCAGCCGGCCGTTTCGCTTGTGATGCGGGATCGATTCGGCAACGTGGATGTGCAGTCGAGCGATGAGGCCTCGGCCATTATTCCGTTGTGCACCGATGAGCCGGGCGTTGTCTATGTCTTCGCCCAAGAGGACGGCGAGTTGAACGTCCGAGCGATTCACATCGTCGAGAGCTCGATCAAACGCGACGCGTTCGTTCTCGGATCGATCGAGATGCAGCGACGGATCGCGTCCAACGCGCCGGCGACGCTGGCCTATCAGTGTCTCGCGGGGGTGGGGTACGGCCTGCCGGCCGGAGACCAGGGCGCCTCATTGGTCGAGCTGCCCGTTGTGTTCTTCCATCCCGTCCTGAAGCGTCTGGTGGCGATGGATCGGCGAGACGGGAGCTTTGGCACGTTCCCGGAACGATCCTTCGCCGCGGCCCGATCCCGCTTCCAGGACACGCCTGGATATTTTGTTGCGACGCCGAACGAACTGTTTTTCTCGATGATTCGGAGCGGTCCGTTCAGCGCTGAACCGGTGCGATCCGCACGGGCCCTCGATGACGCGTACATCCCACGCGCCAGCACGAACCCCGATCTGCCCCTGGTCGTGTTCGGTCCCAGTGATCGAGATCCGTACGAACTCGCGGTGCTGCGCGTGTCGATTCCGAGCCCGGATCAGAACTGAGCGCGGCGGAGTTCGCTGGGCGGCCTGAGAAAAACTCCGAATACCTCAGCCGCGATCCGCCTACCGAGTGTGATGGTGCATCGCCAGGTCGATCCAGGCGTCGCTCTTGGCGCTCTCGGATCGGAGCACCGCGGCGCGGCGGCCGGACGACCACTGGGCCATGCCCCACAGAACTCTCGCCGCCAGGCGTCGAACCGTGCCGCGCGTCGAACGCGTGAGCGCGACAAGCAGTTTCAGACCGTGACGAGCCACCAACTGGTCTTCGAGCGAAATGTAGGTCTCCGCGAGCCCGGGATCGCCCTGCCGACCCGCGCGGCCATAGAGCTGCCGATCGACGCGGGATTCTGCGTGCCGTTCCGTAGCGATCACCACCAGGCCGCCCAGCCGGCGCGTGGTGTCGTCGATGATGATGTCGGTACCGCGACCGGCCATGTTCGTTGCGACCGTCACGGCCCCGGAGCGACCCGCCTGGGCCACGATCTGAGCCTCTTCCGCCTCGCGCGTCGCGTTCAGGATTCGGCACGGCACGCCGCGATCACTGAGCATCTGCCCGAGTCGTTCCGATGAGGCGACGCTGCGCGTGCCGATGAGCACTGCCCGCCCCTCGTGGTGCAGCGATTCGGTGCGCTTCGCGACGGCTGCGAACTTCTCCGCCTCGGTCGTGAACACGCGGTCCGCGGCCTTGGCGCGGATCACGGGCCGATGCGTCGGCACGCGCACGACCCGCAGGCGGTAGTACTTCCAGAGCTCATCGGAGACCTCCCACGCGGTCCCGGTCATGCCGCTCAACTTGCGGTAGCGCTGGAAGAACCGCTGGTAACTCACGCGGGCGCTCGTGATGCGCTCGTCGCTGAGATCCAGCTCCTCCTTGGCCTCGACAGCCTGGTGCACACCGAGCTGCCACTGCCGACCGTCGAGCAGCCGCCCGGTCGAGCGGTCCACGATGATGAGCTTGCCCTCCTGCACGATGTAGTCGTCGTCCCGGGCGTACAGCTCTCGCGCGGAGATCGCGCGCACGAGCAACTCCTCGCTGCGCCGTGGCCCCGCCCAGAACGGGGGCAACTCCCCGGCCAGCCCGGCCAGCCTGTCGCGCCCGGCGTCGGTCAGGCGCACCGTGTGCTGGCGTTCATCGACGGTGTAGTCGTGTTGCCGCTCGAATCGCCCGGCGAGTTCGGCCGCGATGCGAAAGTGCATCGTTCGCTGCCGGGTGGCGTCGTCGGGGAGTTCCTGGGCGATGATGGCCGGCGTCACCGCCTCGTCGATGAGCACGCTGTCCGCCTCGTCCACGATCGCCGCGTTCAGCCCGCGCTGCACGACCATGTCGCCCCAGCGCCCGCCCGGCGTGAACCGACTCTCCCGGGTGAGTTCATCCAGGAGCAACGATGCCAGCCGCGGGTTCAGCGGCGACACGAGGCGATCTCTCAGGAAGTCGAAGATCACCTGCTTGTCCGCGGCGTAGGTGACGCACCGGGCGTACGCCTGCTTCCGCTCCGGCTGCGGCATCCCATCCTGAAGCACCCCGACGGTTATGCCCAGCCGCCGGAAAACCGGGCCTGTGATCCGGGCGTCGCGGTCGGCGAGATAATCGTTCACCGTGATGACGTGCATGCCCCGTCCGATCCAGCCCTCGATGGCGGCGGGCAGGACAGCCGTGATCGTCTTTCCCTCGCCGGTCGCCATCTCCGCGCAGCAGCCGCGCGACATCGCCAGCGCCCCCATGATCTGCTCGACGTGCAGCGTGAGCCCGACATGGCGTCGAATGGCTTCGCAGGCCACGGCGTATGCCTCGCCCAGCGATTCGCCGGTCGTTCCCACGCACAGCACGGACGATCTGCACTCAACCACGACCGCGTCGAACGCGGACTCGCTCAGCTTCGAGTGCGCCGCTGCTCGGCCGGCGATCCGTTCCGCCTCGCGACGGTCTCTCGCGGGAGCGCGCCGACGAAGCGCACGGGCTGCAAGTCGCTCCGCGATGGCGTCGGCACCCCGCGTCGGTGTCGTGCGGACAAACGGCCGGGCCAACGATGCCCAGAGACGATCATCGACTCGCTGATCGCCCGCGCCCCGTGCCGAGATGCTGCTCGACAGCAGGCTCATCGGTGCAGCCTCGCGTCCAGATACTGTGTGCCTCTGCGGAAGAGCTGCGCCGCCAGCGGCTCGCGGGCCAGCCCGAACCGCACCCGCGCACGCACACCCGGCTGAGCGCTCGAAACAGGGTTGTCAGTGCTGTCGTCGGCCTCGATCTTGACGAGCCAGTGCGTCTCCATCGCCACGAGTCGGCCGGACTGCGACGGCTCGACAGCGATTGATCCCGATGTCAACCTCGCGTACGCGGGGTTCTGCAGATCGCGCGTGCCCATCGGCGCGCGGCTGGTGATCGTCCCGGGCACACTCTGTCCCGCATGACCCCGCACGCGCACCGTGACGTTGGGGCTGGACTCCGCGCCCGCGAGGATGTGCGCATAGCTGCGGTCAGGCACGAGCGCCCGCACCACCAGTTCCGGGCTGGACACGAATCCGATGAGCGCGCCGTGCGGCAGGTATCGGCCGACGATGTTGTCGAAGTCGACCGCCGTGCCGTCCGACGGCGCGACCACGCCCGATATCGGCGCCCGCAGCACCAGCGCGTCCAGGCGCTGCGCCACGCGATCGTACTGGAGCCGGAGCTGCTGGCGCGCCGCCAGCGCGACCTCGAAGTCCAGCGCCGCGCCGGACATCGCCTCATCGACCTGACGCTGCGCCCGGTCCAACTGCGCGCCAAGGCGAGCGGCCTCGGCCTCGAGCTCGGGGCTCCGAAGCGTGACCACCGGATCTCCCTTGGCGACGTGCTGGCCCGCTCGGGCTTCGATGCGCCGCACAAAGCCGGACTCGCCCGCCCGGAGCGGCGCGGCGTGCTTGGCCTCCACGATCGCGGGCGCATACTCGGCCGATGACACCGGCACCAGGCCCAGCGCGACGAGCGGTATGCCCACAATGGTCATCGTTACCAGGCACGCCCGCCCTCGCCGGCCGAGCAGTTTCGGCGACGACGCAAGATACCCGATTATCTTGAGCACCGGCCACACCAGCCACATCGCGGCCATCATGCCGCCCAGCAACAGCCCGAAGGCGGCGTAACGATCCATGATCAGCAGCACGATGGAAAGGCCGATGAAGATCCGGTACGGCGTGGACAAGAGGCCGAACACGGTGAGCACCGTCGCCTCGGTCCGATCGCGCACGCGCGGCGGCTGGCTGCTCTTGAGCCCGAACATATAACGCTCGATGAGAAACCTGAGGAGATCGCGGCTTCGTTGCGACAGGTTCGGCGAGCCGACGAGATCCGACAGGATGTAGTACCCGTCGTAGCGAAGCAGCGGGTTGAGATTGAAGAGCAACGTCGACACGCCCGAGATGATCATCACCTGGTAGGCGATTCCAACCAGCGTGGGCGACACAGCCGGGTCGGCCAGCGCCCAGTAGATGCCGGCGATGGCCGCGATCAACGACTCTACGATCACCCCGGCCGCAGACACGAGCACGCGGGGCCGGATCCGCGCGAAGCGCCACGCCGTGGTAGCGTCGCAGTAGGGCAGCGGCAGGACACCGGCGATCATGATGACGCCGATCTCCGTGCTGCGTCCGCCCATCGCCTTGCACGCCGCGGCGTGTCCCATCTCGTGGATCGCTCGAAGCACAAGGAACACGGCGCCCATCGCCGCCATCCCGCGCGGATCGAGCGCGAGCAGGCCAGCAAACTCGTCACCGAAACGGCCCGCGCTGCGGATGAGCAGATACGCCGCGACAGACATCGTCACCAACCAGACCAGGGCGCCCCACCGCGAGAAGATCAGCTCGATGACCCGCCTGTGCCGATCGAGGAACGGCTCCGGGTTGTATAGCGGGATATTCCAGAAGACCCACATCCCGGTGCGTCGCTTGACGCGCGTCTCTCTCGCTTTCAGCTTGCGTTCCAGCACCATGTCCGCGGCGAGTTCATTGTCGCCCAGCAGCAGCCCGAACAGTTGAAGTTGAGAGAGCAGCTGGACACACTCGCGCTGGGTCGGCGCTTCGTCGCCGAGCTGCGCATTGCACGCGTTCCACGCGTCGTCGACGGTTCGACGCCCGTCGAGCAGGCCGACAAAGAAGTACGCCGATTCGCTCAGCCGGTAATACTGCCCGCTGGCCGGATCCTCGACGATGTACGCGATCGTCGGGCCGTACCGCTGGCGGATGATGTTGGCGTGCGGCGTCAGCCTCGGGCGGGACTCCGCCACGCGGTACCAGATGTCGCTGAACGTGGCTCCGACTTCTTCCCAGGGCACGTTTGGTTCCTCACTGCGTTCTCACCGACCACACTCACACCCAGAGCCACATGCGCAGCCTGTCGATGATCGGCCGAAAAATCGTGCTCAAAGGCGATCGACGCACCATCGAGCCGTCCCGCTCGACGCCGAGCTTCACCGACGCGCTCATGCCCGGCGACAGAACCACGCCCGCGGGAGTGGTCAGGATCTCGGCCTCGACCTTGTACACGTTGGCCCCCTCGACCGGCTCGGCGACCGGGCTGATGTGCGAGACGCGCACGCGGATCTTCGCACCCGGGCTCCCCTTGAGGACCATTGTGCCGGTCTGGCCGATCCGTATGTCCGTGATGTCCCGCTCATCGACATCAATGGCGGCGATGTTCTGGCTGCCGACGATAATGAACAGCGGTGTTGTCGGCTCGACCCGCGCGCCCACCAGCGCTTCAAGGTCGCCCTGCGCAACCGTGCCCGTGAACGGGGCCCGGATCAGGGCGTGCTCCAGCCGATAGGTGATGATTCCCAGCCTCTGTTCGAGCGCCGCGATGTCATCAGACAGCGACTCGGCCTTGGCCTGCAGGCCGGCGCGCTGTGCGTCGTCGCGCTCGGTTCTGTACCGTCGCCGCTCCGCCTGAAGCCGGGCATGCTCGTAGCTCAACTCCTGCGTGTCCAGCGCGGCGAGCGGGTCGCCCAGCTCCACCTCGTCCCCGGGCCGCACATACACCTCGGCGAGGTGGCCCTCGAAGGGCGGCACGATGGTGCGAGACAGAAGCGCCTTGATCTCAGCCGGCGCCGACACCTGCTCTGGAAGCCACGGGATCGAGCCCACCACGAGCGCGATGGCCGCGGCCATCCCGAGCAGTTTCTTGCCCGTGTGCCGCGGCCCGACGATTGCTCGGCACAGATCCATCGTGCGGTCGCGCGTCACAGCCAGCACGCCGCGATCCGCCATGCGCCGCGTCCACAGCGCCGGACCGATGAACTCGGCGACCAGCCTCAGCAAGGTCGCGGACCCCGGCGGGAAGGGGTGGTCCGCCGGGCGCTCGAGCACGACAACCCCGACCAGATCGCCCTCGACGCGCAGCGGGAGACTCAGTATGCTCGACGGGCCGAACTGCGCGCTCAGCTTCTCGTGCGCCCGCGTCACACGGCGATCGGCCGGGTTCAGTTCGCTCTCAGGCGGCGGTGGGAAGATCACCTCGATGTCCTGATCGGCGCACTCGTCCATGGCGTTCTCGATCCCCCCGACCGCGACGCCGCGGCGATCGAGGTGGTCGACGCCGCTCAGCGCCGTCAGACGGATCTGTTCGCCGCGGATCAATCCGATCGAGACGCGCGAGCACCCGAACCGCCGCTGAAGCTCATGGCACATGAGCGAGCCCATGACCTCGGCGTTGCTTCCCTGCTGCGAGGCGTCAAGCAGCTCGAGGGTTTCGCGCAGCCGGATCCTCTGTTCCGTCTCACTCATCGCACGCTGGCGCCACAGGAAGGATTCGAGGCGCGCGGTGGTCAGTTCGAGTCGGCTCAGCGCTTCTTGCGGCGACACCGTGCTCTCGTTGGGTTGAATGAGGATGAACGCACCCTCGGTCCGTCCTTCGGCCACGATCGGGCAGGCGAGCGCGCGGTGCGTCGGTTTCGCGTCGTACATCGCCGATTCGGTCAGGCGGATCGGATGCACCTCGCCGCCCTCGGATCCCGCCGCCACATCGCGCCCGATGCGCTCGATGAGCGACCTGATTCTCCCGTTGGGAGCGAGCGCCGCGTGCAGGGGCTGCGCCGCCGGGTCGTCCATCACAAAGACCGCCGCAACGCCCCCTTGACGGGTCTCGGTGCCGAGCAGCACAACCACGCCTCCGATCGCCCCGACGAGGCCGCTCTGGTATTCGAGCAGGGACTGGAGGAAGACGCGCAGGTCGGCCATCGGGTCCGAGGGCGCGGCCCGTCCAGCGGCTAATTCACCGGCCGGGAACCTCGCTTCGGTCGTTTCGCTCGGCTTGGCGGTGCTCATCGACGGGTGCTACCGACCTCCCACTGATCGCAGCCTGTTCAACCGTGTGTCGAACAGCCGCTCAGTCGGCCAGCTTCGGCCCGTCACTCTCCTCGGCGGGCTGACTCGGGCCGGGCAGACGGATCTCACCGTTGCGCTCCTCATATTGGCGGACCACCTGCCCCAGCGTGATCGCCAGCCGCTTGGCTCCCGCCCAGTTCATGATGATCCGGCTGCCGACGTTGAACATCAGGGCGGCCTGATTGTCGGGCCCCTGCACCGGCAGGTTCATACCGAAGTCCATGACGACCTCGTCCGTCGTGGTTGAGGTACGGATCGTGTTCGCATACGTCGAAACCATCTTCGATTCGTCGATGCGGAGCTGGATCTGCTGGGTCTTCGGCTTGTCCTGGTTCTCGGCCATGGTGGCGTCCCCTGTTGGCTTGGTCGGTCCCGTGCAGACCGATGCGGTTGATCTCTATTCGTGAGGCAGTGTGCCCAGGCCGGGATCGCGCCCGGCCCGGCGGAAGCACAGCTTAGCCACGCCCCATGACGGATCCACACGAATCCACTTCGGCAACGGATCCCCGCTCCGGCGGACACGGCACGTCCTTCGACGCCGGCCCTTGCTCCTGCCGGGGATGGCGAGGCGACAGGAGGGCCCACGGGAGCCTCGCTCGCACGTTCCATACGCTTCTCGTTCGGCGTTGGTTCCCCGTCGCAAGGCCCGCTCGTCGCTCATCTCGAACGTGACGGCGTTGCCGGGCGGGCACCACGCGTTCAGCCGGCGCCTTGCTCGGCCGGGGCCAGACGCAGGTACCGAGTCAGCACACGCACGCCGATGTAGAACGGGATCGTGTCAAAGAGCGCCACCACCACCTTGAACACGTACCCCGTCGCCACCAGCATCAGCACCACCGCCAGCGTCTTCTTGCCGCTTGACAGATCCGCTGCAAACGTGATGAAGATCACCGCGACCGTGTCCACCAACTGGCTCACCAGCGTGGAGCCGTTGTTCCGCAGCCACAGGTGCCTGCCACCCGTCAGGTTCTTCCAGAAGTGAAAGAGCTGCACATCGATGAGCTGCGCGGCCATATAGGCGATCATCGAGGCAAGGACGGCTTTCATCGCCAGATCCTTGACCTGGAAGAACGTCTCGCCGTCGTTGGGACTGAACCCCGGATCGAAGCCAGGCCAGGCCCCGCCGAGCCACAGAATGAATACAACCCAGACATTGAGAACCAGTCCGATGAATACGACGTAATTCGCTCGCCTTCTGCCGAACAGTTCCGAGATGAAGTCCGTGCAGAGGAAGGTGACGGGGTACGGCAGCACGCCCACCGCGATCGCCAGCTGGTACTTCCACTCTCTCGAACCCTCGATGAAGAACGCTAGGTTCAGGAACCGGGTGATGCCCAGGATGTTGAGCATGGTCAGCGAGCCGAGGAACAGCCCCGCGAACAGCACAAAGACGCGCTCGCGTCGGTCGTGCAAATGACGCGGCGTCAACTCGGGCAGGTCGGGGTATCGGTGCTGGTCGGTCGGCAGTGGGGCGTGGTCGGACGACATGAGTGCCTGGGATTCCTCTCGGCCGGCTGGCGTGCCACCCGCGGATCCGCCGGGCGTGACGACACGAAGACCTCTTGGGCGGCAATATACCGTTCAGTGGCCCGGGGTGGTAGCATCACACATGGACGTTCAGACCCACCGGAGAGAATCCACCGCGCCGCACGCCTCGGTCACGGACCGGGCGGGCCTCTCGTGCGAGCCCACCGGCACGACCCCGGCCGATCTGGCGCCCGCGATCGAGGCGGTCCTGCTCACGCTCGAGCGCCCGATCTCCGCCCTCAGGCTCGCCGAGGCGCTCCGTGTCGCCTCGGAGGAGGCTCCGGGCGCCACGTGTATCGAGCGGGCGATCAAGGAGCTCAACGAGCAGTACGCCCGGAGCGGTCGCTCGTTTCGAATCGAGAAGGTGGCCGGGGGCTTCCGGGTGATGACGCTGGCCCAGTTCGCTCCGGTGATCGCCGCATTTCACGCCTCGCGCACCCAGGCGAAGCTCTCGCGCGCCGCGATCGAGACCCTGTCCGTCGTCGCCTACCGGCAGCCGATCACCCGCGCGGACCTCGAGGCCATCAGGGGAGTCTCGTGCGGCGACGTGCTCCGCTCGCTGATCGAGCGACGACTGGTGACCATCACCGGGCGTGGGGCGGCCGATGACGATCCGATACACGGTCCGAAACGTGAACCGCGTCGTTCCCGCGTTCGCCCTGATCGTCGAGGAGGTGCACACGAAGTCGTCGACCTGGAATCGCCATCTGTCGCAACCGCGCGGGTTCGTCGCCCACGTCGGCCCCGGGCAGGAGATCGAGTGCGAGGCCATCGTCTGGCCCTCCACACGCGGGACGCCCGTGTTCGACGCGGTCCGCGTCTGGTCATCGTTCCCGTTCGGGATCGCCAAGAAATCCGTCAAATATTCATCAGGACATATTCGTCCTTGGTGCTGTAGTGCGGCCGCTGGTTCTTCCCTTGCGCGACGCGCTGCTCCAGCGGCCGAGTGGTTCGACCGAGACGGGCTTGCGTTCGTCGCGCAGGCCGGGCGGCGGCGATGAGTTCTTCGGCTTGCGCGAGTTCGTCCCGGGCGATCAGCTTCGGCACATCGCGTGGCGAGCCACGGCGCGGACGGGAAAGGTGCTTGTCACTCAGTCCGCCTCGCCAGTGCCGGATCGATTGTGGGTGATTCTTCGGCTGGACGCCTCCAGGGAGTCACGCACGTCCAACGAGAGGGCGATCGCGTTGGCAGCCAGCATCGCGAGTCGGGCTGGACGCGACGCCACGATGGTCGGCCTGGAAATACCGCTGGTCGGACTGTCGATCCCTCCCGGCGCCGGTCGCCGCGCGGTGGACCGTCTCCTGGACGCGCTCGGTCGGCTTGACCCGTCGGCGACGGTGGTGGGGGGCGGCTGTGTCGTATCCACGGCGGTTGGACCACGCGACAACGCGATCGTCGTGCACGCGGGAGAGATCGATTCCGCGTTCGGCCCGCGACACGCCCGGCACGTCAGCTCCGACGAGATCGAGCGGTGGGTCTCGGAGAAAGACACGATCCAGCTGCTCGAGCAGCTCGCCGGCGGGCAACCGGCGGCCACTCGTCCCGCCGTGCTCGCGCGCCGCCTCGAAGCGTGGGCGGCTGCGCTTCTTACGGGGAACCAGGAGCGCGTCGCGTGAATGAGTACCGCCGATTCCGACAGGTGACGCTCGCGGTTGTGCTGCTTTCGATCGCGGTGTATTGCGTGGCCGCCGGCGATGTCGGGTTGGCGCTCATCGCGCTCCCGGGAGCAGCGGGCGCGTGGTGGTTCCGCACGCGTTCCATCGCGGCGCGTGTGCCGCGCCTGATGCTAAATCTCGCGCTGCTGGCGGCGATTTTCAGCGCCGTTGGCATTCTGGGCGGATACTTCGTCGGCGTAGGGCTGATTGGTGTGGACCCCGGCGCCTTCTGGTCTCAGATGCGGGCCGGCGTCGATGTCATGGACGACGTGCTGAACGGCGCACAGTT
>JADFGU010000036.1:11230-13122 GCA_022567535.1 Planctomycetota bacterium
CGATTCTGTATATCGCGATGCTCACGCTCCGTCGCGGCATCGAGCTCGATCGCGTCGCGGAGCTCATGGCCGTTCTGTGCGTGATCAAGTGCTTCGATCGCACCAGCGCGCGCGACTACGTGGAGCTGTACATCCTGAGCGTGTTTCTCGTGATCGCGACGGTCATGACCAGCGTCCGTCTCGAGGTCGGCCTGATCCTGTTCGTCTTCGTCCCGCTGCTGGTCGTCGGTGTGATGCAGCTGCAGATCTACGCCGCGCATGAGCGCGCCCTGATCGCCTCGCGACGCCGAGCGCCGCCCTGGGCGAGGCCGCTGCGCCCCAAACGAGCGGTCGGACACGGGGTCTCGGCGCAGTTTCGGGCCACGGCCACAGCCCTGGTGCTCAGCGGTGTTACGGTCGCCATCGCCGTGTTTGTGCTCATTCCCAGAGAGATCGGCGAGAACTTTCTGCACACGGCGGCCGGGTCGCCGCGTGGCATGAGGACGTCCTTCACGGGCGAGGTCCAGCTCGGAAGGGCTGGGCTCCTCACCGAATCGCTCACGCCGGTCCTGCACCTGGCCGTTTCCAATGACGCCGGCGAGAATCTCGGTGGGCCGGCGATTGTCTATTACCTGCGCGGCAATGTCCTTGGTTCGTACAACGCCGCTACCGGCGCGTGGACGCGCCGTCAGGATTCGGGTCCAGCACGGAGCTGGCGGGTGCAAGCGGACGCGTGGCATCAACTGACTGGCGCAACGGGGCAGTTGCTGCGCCAAGAGATCACATTACTCGGCGCCGGGGACCAACAGACTTACGTGTTCAACGTGTATCGCACGGCCAGGATCCGGTTCGACCGCACGGTCATTCTCGACTCCCGCAGCGACGAGCGAATCGTGATCCCGGATCATCGCGGCGAGTTGAAATACGAGGTCGAGTCTTTCATCCAGGCGCCCCGAGCCGAGGAAGATGGGCGGCTGCGCGAGGTTTCCTTCCCCTCGCTGGTCGTCCGCATTCTCACGGAATCCGTCCTGGCGCCGGCGCAGATCCCTGCGGCCGGCGATCAGCGCGACCGCCTCGCCGATCGACAGGCCGTGATCGCCATACGCGACTTCCTGCACACGCAGTTTGCATACACGACGGACATTCAGGCTCCGCCGACCGGTCAAGACCCCATCGAGTGGTTCCTTGAGGATCACCGCGAGGGGCACTGCGAGTATTTCGCGTCTGCGATGGCGGCCATGTGCCAGAGCATCGGGATCGAAGCCAGGATCGTGACCGGCTACGTCGCGATGGAGTGGAATGAAACTTCCGGCCAGTATGTTGTGCGAGAGCGCAACGCGCACGCGTGGGTGGAGGTGCGCGACCGCGGCGGCGTGTACCGAACCTATGACCCAACGCCCCCGGATGATCTGCGAGCCGTGCACGAGCCGCAACGCGGGCTCAGGGCTCGCCTGAGGAGCCTGATGGACGCGATGGAGCACCTGTGGGTCTCCCGCGTTGTGGCATTCGATTCCGGTATGCGCGACACGCTCATGCAGGACGGGAGCGGTTTCGAGCTAACTCTGTTCAAGTCGGCCCGAGCGCTGGTCGGAAGAACACAACTGGCTGGATTGTCATTGCTCGTTCAGGCTGTATTTATCGGCACGCTCGTCTGCCTGGTGGTCATTGCCGTCGGCATATTTGTGCGCTTCATTGTGACCAAGAGGGCCCGTCGTCGTCGGCCGCGGCGTCACGTTTGCTCTTGCGCTTCTCGACGATGCGCACGGCGATGATCGATATCTCGTAGAGCAGGATGATCGGCACCGCGAGGCTGATCTGGCTGATCGGGTCGGGCGGCGTCAGGATGGCGGCGGCGACGAAGGCCAAGACGATGGAGTATTTGCGCTTGTCGGCGAGCCCCTTCGACGACGTCA
>JADFGU010000253.1 GCA_022567535.1 Planctomycetota bacterium
GCGCGTTCAACGCCAAGGACGGGCTCTTGAGCGGCCCGGCCGGGGGCGTCATCGGCGCGGCGCACATAGGCCGCACGCTCGGGCTGGACCGCCTCATCGCGTTCGACATGGGCGGCACGAGCACGGATGTTGCGCGCGTGGCCGACGGCTTGGAGTATGCCTTCGAGCACGAGATCGGCGGCGTGGTGGTGCTGGCGCCGGCGCTGGACATCCGCACGGTGGCGGCGGGCGGTGGCTCGATCTGCTCGTACGAACTCGGACGATTGTGCGTCGGTCCGGCCAGCGCCGGGGCGGACCCGGGGCCGGCCTGCTACGGGCAGGGCGGGCCCATGACGCTGACCGACGCCAACCTGCTGCTCGGCCGAGTGGACGAACGCTCGTTCGGGATCCCGATCGACGCGGAGGCGGCGCGCGGACGGCTGGTCGAGCTGCGCGAGACGATCCGCGCCCAGACCGGCGAATCGATCGAACCGGAGGATCTGCTCGAAGGGCTGATCAGTATCGCCGACGAGCGGATGGCTGTGGCGATCCGGGCCGTCACCGCCCGGCGCGGACACGACCCGGGCGATCATGCGCTGGTGGCGTTCGGGGGAGCCGGCGGGCAGCACGCGTGCGGCGTGGCGCGGCGGCTCGGGATCGGGACGGTCGTCGTTCCGGCTCGGGCCGGGGTGCTCAGCGCCGTCGGTCTGGCCACGGCCCGGCACGAACGGTTCGCCCAGCGGCAGGTGCTGCGACCCCTGGCCGAGGTCGGCGCTTCGCTGCACGCCATCGCGAACGAGCTCGCCGACGAAGCAACGGGGCGCGTCCGGTCGATGCTCGGCGGCGATGACATCGAGGTCCGGGTGACGCGCCGGATCGTGTCGATGTGTGTGGCTGGGCAGAGCGCGACGATCGAGTGCGACTGGACGAACGGTGAGGAGATTGAGTTGCTGGCGGCCCGCTTCGCCCGGCGCTACGCGGCACTGTTCGGGTATGAGCCGGACGGCTCTCGCGTCGAAGTCGTCTCGATTCGCGTGATCGCGTCGGCCGAGCCGGGACACGTGCCGGAGGCTGCAGAGCCTGACTCGGCCCAGCGATCGGCCGAACCGGTGCGATTTACCGAGGCTCGGTTTGAGGGAGCGCTCATGCGGGCGGGGGTGTACGAGCGCGGTTCGCTCGCCGAAGGGCATGTCATCCCCGCGCCGGCCCTGGTCGTTGATGAATCGAGCACGACGGTGATCCCGCCGGGCTGGGAGGCGTGCGTCGGGAGGGGACGAGCGGTCGTCATTCGGCGCGTGGCGCGCCGGCACGGGCGGGGGGCACGCGGTCGGCCCGAGGCGATCGAGCAAGAGATCTTCACGTCGCGGCTGGAGGGGCTCGCCCACGAGATGGGCGAATCGCTGGTGCGCACAGCGGTGTCGACAAACGTGAAAGACCGTCTGGATTTCTCGTGCGCGATCCTGGACGCAGGTGGCGAGCTGGTCGCCAACGCGCCGCACGTGCCGGTCCACCTGGGATCGCTGGGCGAGTGCGTGCGACGGGTCGTGCAGCGGCTGCGCATCGGCCCGGGCGACGTGGTCGTGACCAACCACCCCGCGTTCGGCGGATCGCACCTGCCGGACGTGACGGTGATCTCGGGCGTGTTCGACGATGAGGAGACGTTGCTCGCGTATGTGGCCAACCGCGCCCACCACGCGGAGATCGGCGGGCGGACGCCGGGGTCGATGCCCGCGCTGTCCGGCACGCTCGGGGACGAGGGCGTCGTGATTGAACCGCAATTCCTCGTCGAAAACGGGACGCCGCGGTGGGAAGCGTTGCGGGCGCTGCTGGCGGGCGGGCCTTGGCCCTCGCGCGCGGTGGACGAGAATCTGGCTGATCTGCGGGCGCAGCTTGCCGCCAACGTGCGGGGGGTGGATCAACTCCGGGCCATGGCGCGAGACTATCCGGGCGGCGAGGTCGCGCGCCGGATGGAGGCGATCAAGGCGACGGCGGAGCGGCTGCTGGTTGAACGGCTCATGCCGCTGGGCGAGAGCGAGTTCACCGCCTGCGAGAGCATGGATGACGGATCGCGGATCCAGGTCTCGATCCGGACGAAGGGCGGGCGGGCCGTGATCGACTTCGCCGGCTCGAGCGACGTGCACCCCGGCAACCTCAACGCGACGCCGGCGATCGTGCGCAGCGCCGTGCTGTACGTGCTGCGGCTGCTTGTGGACGAGCCGATCCCGCTGAACGAGGGGTTGATGCGCGCGATCGATCTGCGCATCCCGTTCGGCATGCTCAACCCGTCGTTTGACGCGGAGCCGGCGCGGTGCCCGGCCGTGGCGGGAGGCAACGTCGAGACCAGCCAGCGGATCGTCGACGCGATGATCCGGGCGCTGAATCTCGCGGCGGGCAGTCAGGGGACGATGAACAACGTGACGATCGGCGGCCCGACGTGGGGCTTCTACGAGACGATCTGCGGCGGGGCGGGCGCGACGCCCAACGCGCCCGGTGCGCACGCTGTGCACACGCACATGACCAACACGCGGATCACGGACCCGGAGATGCTCGAGCGGCGGTACCCGGTCCGGCTGGAGTCGTGCAGCATCCGCACCGGGTCGGGTGGACGGGGGACCAATCGCGGCGGCGACGGCGTGGTGCGTCGGATGAGGTTCACCGCTGCGGCTGAAG
>JADFGU010000037.1 GCA_022567535.1 Planctomycetota bacterium
CGCCTTCACCCTGTTCGAGCGTCTCGAAGGCGGTCCCGCAGAGACTCAGCGGACTCGCGAACCCGCTCCATTTCGAAGTGCGTGTTGACGGCGTCCAGGGTGAGGAACAGGAATGCCGCGGCGACCCCGCCCGCCAGCGCCCTCCTCAGCCGCCTCGTCAGCCGAGCCCGCTGGACCTCGATGGGGACGAATCCCAGGATCGCCTGGCCCTGGACGACCGTCGGGCGCGAAACGTGCTCGTTGGCATTCTCGCCGGAGTCTTCCAGCGAGAGCCCCGTCTGCCGCGCCATGAGGGCTGCAAACCCGGGGATTCGGGACGCCATGCCGCTCACATACAGGCGCGCACTCTCGCGCTCCGACGCGGACAACCCGAATCGGATCGACTGCTTGGTCTCGACAATGCACCGCTGCAGAATGGGTTGGAGCAGAGGCAGGAGCGCGTCGGCAGTGATGCCCCGCTGCTCGTCCACCATCTCACCGCTCTGGGGGATTCCCGCCTCGAACAGCAAGGCTTCGGCCTCGGAGAGCGTCAGTCGAATGGTCGGGCGGTCACGATCCGTCGTTCGGATCTCATTGCCGAGCGCTTCGAAAAGTGAGCGTACGCCAGTGCTGATCGTTCTGACGAACTTGAGCGTCGTACCGTGCGCCGCCACCAGCACCCCCTCCTTGTCAAACAAGCGCAGCACGACGCGCGTGTCGCCTGACGGCCCGCCGGCCGACGCTTCGCTGATCGCGGCGAGCATGGACGCCGCCCCGATGGGAAGCATCGAGTCAAGGCGCAGCCCGCGAGCCCGCACCCAGTCGTTGATCTCGCGGGCGACAGAGTCGCGCTCGGCGATCCCGAACACGTGCGCATTGCCGATGCGGTGATCCTTCCCGATCGGGTCGTGGGCCTGGTCGATCGAGATCAGACCTGTCCGGTGCGGATTGAGCCCGATGGGAAAATCCGCAGCCTCTTCCAGCGCCAGCTTTGCCGCCTCGATCGCACCCTGGCGACCCGCCCTGACCGGACACGAGAACACGCCGTACGACGCGCTCGTGGACGGGTAGTAGACAACCACCTGCGTGCCCGTCAGATTGTGAAGAGCGACGAATTCGTCAACCGGATCGGCGGCCCATCGGAGCACTTCGCTCATGCTCGCCTCGGACGATTGTGCGCCCAGGTCGCGCCTGCAGCGATGCACGACCGTTGATCCACGCAGGACCAACGCGTCAACGTATCGCCGCGAGATCTCCAGGAGGACTCGTTTTCCAGCCACGGTCAGTCCTTGGTGTGCGCTGTCGATAACCCGCGATGGGCGTCATCGCGGCGGAAATCCGTGATGCTATCGGTCGATCGGGCGCCCTCCTTGTGCGCCGATGGTCTGATAAGCTCACAAAGCTGTTGGTATCCCGCGCAACATTCAGCCCCCCACGGGCGGGCCGGGCGCTGCCGCTCCATGTGCCGCACGCGACACCGGAATCGCCGGTCTTTCAAGGCGATCCCGGACTAGCCTCGACATGGCGCCGCGACTGTCCGGACATCCCTTTGCTGACGAGCGTCGATTGCCCGGCCGTAACCACAAGCGAGACATTGACGCTCGCGGAACCAAACGACGGATCGGTGGCGGGATCGTCGTCGTCCGATATTGTCCCGACACCGCCGTCGCCGTCCTCGTCAATGTCGAGCATGAGCTCTCTGATCGCCATGTTCATGCCCGCTTCGGCCGCGTAGAACGCCCGGGCCGTATCCAGGCGTCGCACCGTGAGATCCTGATCCCGCGCTCCCACGCCCACGACACCCGCGATCGTGAACCCGAGCACCATGACGATGATCAATACCGTCACCAGGGCGCTGCCGCGGCGTGAAGGAAACGTCAGTCGGCGACTGCTCATGGCGCGGTTCCTTCCATCGTGCAGCGGATGAACAGCTTGGCACGCAGCATCTCGTTCACCCCGTTGGCGGCGCACGTGACGGTGATCGAAACGCGCCGGACAGCGTCGCACTGAGACCCGGCCAGCGGGAGCGCCAGAGGCAGGTTCGACTCGTCGAAGGCCTCGATCTCAAGAGACGAAACCCCGCTGAGCAGCACGGCGCCCGTCTCGGACGGGCGTGTGAGGACGAGATCACCGGCGACGAGCTCCAGCTTGCCTGTGCTGTCGTACTCCATCGAGTCCTCCTGGATGGCGCTGATCTTCGGCGCCACGCCCGGAGCGGCGGTGTCCAGCGGAATCGAACGCACTTCGCGCACGATCTGGTCCATTGCGACGGACAGATCCCGGTGCAACGACCCGCGCACCAACGCACCCGTGTACCCGTCCACAACCGTCGCCAGCACAAACGACAGCATCAGAGCGATTACCGACATGATGATGATCGCCGCGATTGCTTCAACGATGCTGAACCCGCGGCGAGAAGCGGCGTGTGCGCGGATCATGGCGTGTACTCCGTCTGAACCGTCGACAGCGACGTCTGCCGCGACTGACCCCCCGCCCCCGTCCACGTCACCATCACCGTTACCGTCATGTATCCATCGCCGGGCGTGGACAGATCCGCCGTCGTTTCGCTGAACGAAACATCGCGCGAATAGCCCGGGAACCCGGGGATCGATCCGACCGCCTCGAACGGATAATTCGCCGGCACCAGGTAGACGTAGCCGCGCGTCTGGGAATGCCGATCCGCGATCACGTCCTCGAGCTTTTCTGTCGCGATCCATCGGGCCCGCGAGGCGAGAATCGGATCGACAAAGTCACGCTCCGCCTGCCGCATCGCCCACATCATCGGCGGCACTGCGACCGCCAGCAGCACGATCGCCGCCACCATCTCCACCAGCGTAAACCCTGATGTGCGTCTGTCGTTCATGGCCAGCTCACGGTGAGACCACCCGGACCAGGCCCGACCCGCGGCGGACGCGGACCTCGAAGCCGGAGTTGAGCACAACCCGCCCCTCGGCCGCCAGCGCGGTCTCCGCCGCCGCGAGGGGTCTGCCCAGCCAGTCGAAACCGACGACGCCGCTGCCATCGAAATCCGCGCTCGTCAGCGCAGCTCCCGCGAACAGCACGTCCAGCCGCTGCACCATCGCGCTCCCCGTCGCCGGATCGACGATCGTGCTCGCGTTGGCGTACCCCGGGCTCGCGGCATCCTCCTGCAGTACCGTCCAGCTGTTGGACGCCGGATTGAACTCGACCCAGACACGATTGCCCGTGGCGGCGGCTCGCTGCCGCGCAAAGGCGAGATCAGCCGCGACCAGTCTCGCCGCCGCTGCGTCCCGCGTCGATTCCGTCCTGTTCAGCGCGGGGATCGCCGCTGCCGCGACCACCGCAACGATCACCATCACCACCACAAGTTCGATCAATGTGAAACCGCGGCCGGGGACGGACCCCGGCCGGGTGATGATTCTCGGGTGTTGATCCGGACCGCGCGTCCGCACTTTCATCCCTCGCCCCTTCGGGGGTCACAGCTCGTGCGCATCGAGGAACCCGCCCGCCCCGTCCGGCGCCGTCGTCGTGTCGTTCGTGTTGGCATAGAAGATGGCGATCGGCGGCGTGGCCGTGTTGTCCACGTAGTAACGCCACCCCGTCACTCCCGTATTGACGCGGGCATTCGCGTCGGCGAGCAGGGCAACCGTCTCGACGGTGGACCGGTCGTTGTACGGATTATTCGGCAGCGCCTCCTGCATCACCGTGCCCAGCGTGGTCAACTCCGCCAGCGTCGGATACAGCCCCGCGCCGTTGACCACCATCTCGTTGGCGAAGAAGTTCGCCAGCCCCGAACGAACGCCGCCAAGCGTCCCCTGCACGGCGGATGTCCTCGCCCGATCGCTGTAGTCGAAGAACCTGGGAATGGCCACGCCCGCCATAATCGCCAGCACGACCATCACCGCGATCACTTCGACGAGCGTGAATGCCCTCGCACACCGTCCTCTTGCCCATACGTTCGCTTGCATCTGTCAACTCCCTTGCACGATTTGATCCACGCTCGACATCGCCATCCACTCCGAGGGATCGCCGAGACTCACTTTCCACTATCTGCGATTCAGCCCAGCAACGTGACCATGTCCCACATGGGGAGAAACACCGACAGCGCCACAACCAGCACAACCGCTGCGACCAGCACGATCAGCACCGGCTCCAGAACCGTCGTGAGGTACTTGGTCATCGTCGTCGTCTCCCGCTCATAGTGCCGCGCCACGATCGAGCACATCCGCGGCAACTCGCCCGAGTTCTCGCCCGCCGCCAGCATTCTCCGCACGAATGGCGTCAGATACGCGCACTGCTCCAGCAGCTCGCCCAGCCGACTCCCCGACTGGATCCCGCGGATAATGCGGTCCGAATCGCTCCTCAGCATCTCCCGGCCGGACGATCGTCCCGCGAGTTCGATCGAGTCGATCAGGTTCACGCCCGCGCTGATGCACAGGCCCAGAATGCGTGAGAACCTCGCGATCGCCACCGCCACCAACAGGTCCGAAAGATATGGGACCTTGTGCAAGGCGCGCTCGATCATGGTGCGGCCCGCCGACGAGCGCCATGTCTTGCGAAGTGTCAGCACCCCGATGCCGAACCCCAGCAGGTACAACCACCAGAACGTCTGAATCGAGTCCCCCAGGAGCACCATCATCTTGGTGAGCATCGGCAATTCGACGCCGCGACGCTCGTACATGTGCCCGAAGCGGGGCACCACGAACCCCAGCAGAAAGGTCACCGCCCCCATCAACACCGCCACCACGCAGAACGGATACGCCAGCGCAGAGCGGATCTGGTGCGCCAGATCCTGAGATCGCTCCAGCATCTCGGAAAGGTATTCGAGAACCGCGCCCAGCGTTCCGCTCTGCTCGGCTGCGCGAATCGTCTCGATGTACACCTCGCCAAAGACCGTCTGGTGCGCCGAGAGCGCGTCGGCGATCGGCTCACCCGCCTCGATCCGCGTGGCGACATCGAGCACCATGCGTCGCAGCGCCGCCGACGGCTCCTGGTCCCCGATCGTGCGCAGCCCTTCGCTCACCGGGATGCGTGCGGCGATGAGCACGCTCAGTTGATGGGTGAAGTGCGTTACATCGCGCGCTTTCACACCCTTGCTCTTGAGCCGCCGTGGGCCGGTCGATCTGCTGATCTTCACCGGCGTCAACCCTGTGGCGGTGATCCGCCTATAGGCCTCGACGCGCGTGCGCGCATGTGAGACGCCCCGGCGCGTGTTTCCCGCCTCGTCGACCGCCCTGTAGCTGAACGTCCCGGAACTCATGCCGCTTCCTTGCGACGCCCGACATCAATACCGGGCTCGAGCGATCCCGCCGCGATGCGCGCCACTTCTTCCAATTCGATGATCCCGAGCGTGGCCTTTTCAACGCCGTCGCGCCACATGGGCGTCATGCCCTCGCGCAGCGCGATCTCGGTGATGGCGCCGCTGGACGCATTGCTCTCGATCGCCTCCTGCAGCGCCGGCGTGAGCGAGAGCGCCTCGTACACGCCGACGCGCCCCTTCGTGCCCTGGTTCATGCACCTGGGACACCCGCGACCGCGAAGGAATTGATGCGAGTCATCCTTGCCGAGAAACCGCCTGACGAGCGCGGGCGTCGGCTCATACGGCGATGCGCACTGCTCGCAGTTGCGCCTCGCAAGACGCTGCGCCAGCACGCACAGCACAGACGCGTTGATCGCAAACGACGGACACTCGAGATCGCGCAGCCGCGAGATCGCACCCGGCGCGTTGTTCGTGTGCAGCGTGGAAAGCACGAGGTGCCCGGTCATCGCGGCCTGAACGGCGATCCGGGCCGTCTCTTCATCACGGATCTCCCCCAGCAGGATTACGTCCGGATCCTGGCGCAGAATCGCGCGCAGGGCGCTGGCGAACCCCAGGCCGATCTCGCTGTTCACCTGAACGTGCCGAACCATCGGCAGCCGATACTCGACGGGATCTTCGATCGTCACCAGGTTGCGATCCGGCGTGTTCACCAGCGCCAGGGCGGTATACAGCGTCGTGGTCTTGCCCGAGCCGGTCGGCCCGGTCGCGAGGATCATGCCGTACGGCTGCAATGTCGCGTGCTCCAGCAGGCTCACGGTCTGCGGCGAGCAACCCAGCTCCGCGAAGCCAGTCACCGACAGGCCCGCGCCCAGCAGACGCATCACAATGTTCTCGCCCCAGATCGTCGGGAGCACGCTCAGGCGGATGTCGATCGATCGACCGTCGCAGACATAGCGAAACTTGCCGTCCTGCGGCCTGCGCGTCTGCGTCAGGTCGAGGTTCGCCATGACCTTGATCCGCTGGACGATTCCGCTGTGGCTCGACAGCGGCGGCCCCTGCATGCATCGCAGCGTCCCGTCGATCCGGTATCGCAGGTGCAACTCGTGCTCGTCCGGGCCGATGTGAATGTCCGATGCACCCGCCGACACTCCCTCGGAAATGATCTGATTCACCGCCGCCACAATCGGCTCGTCGTCGGTCCCCAGCACCGCGTCGGTAGCGGGGTCGGCCGAGTCCGGCTTCGGCTCGTCATCCTCGTTCGTCCCGTGCGCTCCTACGAGCGAGTACGCGCGCTCGATCAAGGCTCGAAGCGCGACGGGTTCACAGATCACCGGGTCGACGTCCGATTTGAGCAGGCTTCGAAGCCGATCGACCCCCTGAAGATCCATCGGGTCGACCATGCCCACGGTCGTCAGGCCCTCGAGCACGAACAGCGGAAACGCGTCAAACTTCCGCGCCACCGATCGCGGAATCAGCCGCGCGTTGGTGAGATCCACATCGAACTGCGACAGGTCGGCGTACGGGCATTCGCACACGCTCGCGCGGGCCATCGTCAGCTGCCGAGGCGTGAGGACCTCCAGATGGATGAGCGCGTCCAGCACGCTCCGATCCGGTTCGGACACGCGCGCGCGCGCCCGATCGATCGACTCGGGCGTCACCAGGCCCTCCTCGGTCAGAGCGCCGAGCACAAAGTCCTCGTAGCTAAGCACGCTTCGCCTCCGCGTCAGAGGTCGCCGCGTCCATTTGCTTGATGTGCTCGATCAACACCCGCAGCGCTGACCCCTTGGACAGCTCCGAGTCCTCAAACGAGGCGCCGATGAAGTAAGCGGGCGTGTAGTCGAGCATAATCACCCGACGGATCTTGATGGTGGTCGAGAACGCCGCCCTGCCCGTCGGCGCGTCCGGCTCAATCACGATCTCCAGCCGCAGCATCTTGGGCAGGAAGACCCCCGTGTTGAATCCAAAGCCGCCCGGGCTGCAATCGACCAGCCGCACCGGCGTGTTGCCTGCCTTGTCCAGCTCGGACCCCACCAGGCGGACACGCCCACATTCCTCGGGCACGACCCGGACCAGCGCCGGCAGATCGCACGCATAGCGCTCGTGCCGACGGACGGACAGGCTGGATTTTTTCTGCGGCATAATCGGGGCACCCGCGAGCATTTCGCCACCGATACATCGGCCCTGGACCACCCCGTCTTCACGCCGTCGCCCGAGAACAACATCAGCCGAGGTTATCGGCCTCACGCATGGCCAATCCGCTCACCGAACCGAACCGGCAGCCGGCTCCTCCCCGCCCGCGCGAACCTCGAACTCCAGCTCGAAGCGGCGCACGACCTCCACGGCTGATCCATCGGGCTCGAGCCACTCGCCCGGATTCACCGGGTCCGGTTTCAGAGCCGTGAGGCGCACGTCGAACACCACGCGGTAGCGCCCCGCCACCGCCGGCGCTCGAATCAGAGCCGCTTCCACCCCCCAACCGTGCGTTCGTGATGACGGCTCGGGTGCGGAACGCTCGCCTCGAGCGATCGACTCGCGAATCGCGGCCGCCTCGTACACGTACCAATCGAACGCCGACTCGAATCGCATCGACTCGTGTGTGCTGATGACCTCGGCGTCGCCTCCAACCAAGACGACATCGACTCGAATGAGCGGGTGTGTGATCGGCGGTGACCCCCACGATCGCGAGGCCATAAAAAAGTATCGTGCCTGAGTGCCTGGCGAAATACCGAGGCCCAGATCCCTGTCAATCCAGTCGAGCGACAGCCGGATGGGGATCAGCGCCCCGCTCGTCACACGCTTCGCGTCAAGACTCAACGCGGGACGGATCTTGAGGTTGAGGAATGATGTGGCCCCTCCGTCGCGAAGCACGCCGGTCAGGAGCAACTGATCCAGCGCATCGACCACCCCGGCCCTTCGAAGGACCAGCCGCCACTGCGCGAGTTCCGGAGGGTCTCGTTCAACAATCTCGAGCGCTCGTGCGACCAGGATCGACCGCACGACCTCGCCGGTCCCGGGATGAACCAGGAGGCCGATGAACACAGCGCACCAGTTTTCCATTTCGTTGGGCTCGGCCGCGAACGATGATTCCGCAGGCTCGTTCTCGACGACGATCCGCGCGAGCCTATCGACGCCTCCGTCGCCGAGATTGCCCGCGACGAAACGCCGTCGCACTTCCGCGTTCACACCGATCCTGCCCCAGCTGTCCGGCCGCTCCAACTCGTCCAGCAGCATCCACGTCGGTTTGAGACGGTTGAGATTGAAGTCGTTGGCGTTGGCCCACGCTGCGAAGCCCACGGCCCCGATCGCGGCAAGAAGCAAGCCCGTGCCCGCGATGATCGGGATCCGACGTCTCCGGCGAAGCCCGCTCTGCACCGCTCCGGCCACGCGCAGCGATCGCCCGCACTCCGGGCACGTCGCCGCGCCCTGCTCCAGCCCGCTCAGGTCATACCGGCACTGTCGGCACCGCGGCTCGCCGCCCACGCGTCGCCCAACGACGCCCCGCGTCAGCAGCACCAGCCCCGCCACGCCGATGACAAACAGAAACAGGCCCGCCATAACGCCTCCCGTCTTCGCCAACGATAGGATGCCCGGCCATGTCGGAGCGCGTCCGCATAACCGATGTCGCCCCTCGCGACGGGCTGCAGAACGAGCCCGGCGTGATCACCACCGCCGACAAGGCCAGGCTCGTCGAGATGATCGCCCGCACCGGCGTGGATGAGATCGAAGTCTCCAGCTTCGTCAGCCCGCGATGGATCCCACAACTCGGCGACGCCGCGGACCTCTTCGCCCGGCTCGCGGACGTGAAGCCTCAGCACGTGTCGTTCTCGGCCTTGGTGCCGAACGAACAAGGGCTCGGCGCGGCGCTCGAGGTCAACGGGCGTGCCGGCTTCCTGCTCATCGACAAGGTCTCCGTGTTCACGGCCGCAAGCGAGACATTCAGCAGGCACAACACGAACGCGACTATCGCTGAAACACTGGCCCGTTTCGTTCCCGTCGCCCGCGAAGCTCACCGAGCCGACATGGCCGTTCGCGCCTACATCTCGTGCGTCGTCGCGTGCCCGTTCGAGGGTCCGATCGCGCCAGCTCTGGTCGCCGACGTTGCGATCCGTCTGCTCGATCTGGACGGCGTGGCTGAGCTGGACCTGGGGGACACCATCGGGGCTGCGACGCCCGATTCCATCGCCGCCATGATCGACGCCGTCCGCACGACGCTGGACGCGCACGGGTCCGCCGCGACGATCACCGTGCATCTGCACGACACCTTCGGCCGCGCGTCCGCGTGCGTCGACAAAGCGCTGTCGCTGGGTGTGCGCTCGTTCGACGGGTCGGCCGCCGGCCTGGGGGGCTGCCCGTACGCTTCCACGAACGATCAGCGTGCGCCGGGCAACATCGCGACGGACACGCTCGTGCGCACGATCGAACGTGCCGGCTACGAAACGGGCGTGGACCACGATCAACTCGCCGAGGCCGCGGCGTTCGCCGGGAGCATTGTCAGCGGTCCGCGTGATCGAGAACCGGAGGCCGACGCGTGATCCGCGTGGACGCACTCGACAACGGACGCGTGACCGCCCTCGTGCTCAACCGGCCCGACCGGCGCAACGCCCTGACGCCGGGCGGTCTCTCCCAACTCGCCGACGCCGCCCACGCCGCGGCAGACACATCGCGCGCCCTGCTGCTCGCGGGCGAGGGCAGGGTCTTCTGCGCCGGGTTCGATCTGACGCTCTGCCGCCAGTCTCCCGACGGAGCGGTCATGCGAGAGTTGCTTCGCGCCCTCTCGCATGTGGTGCAAACGCTCCGAAACCTGCCCATCCCCGTCGTGGTCGCCGCCCACGGCGCTGCGATCGCCGGCGGGTGCGCGCTGCTCGGCGGCGCCGACGTTGTCGTGACCGACATGCACGCGAAGCTGGGCTATCCTGTCCTTCCCCTGGGCGTCTCCCCAGCCGTGAGCGCCCCCTTCCTCATGCCCGCCGTCGGCAGCGGTCCGGCGCGCGGGCTGATGCTGAATCCTGCACTCATCACCGGCTCGGACGCGTACGAGATGGGACTTGCCCACGAACTCGTGCAAGAGCCCGGCGACGTCGCCGCCCGCGCGCAGCAGATTGCATCGGAACTGGCGGACAAGCCCGCCGTCGGACTGGCCGCGACCAAGCGCCTGCTCAACCGGCTCGACCGCACCGATTCCGACGAGATTGCACGCGAGGCCCTCGGCGTTTCGCTCGCGCTCACCGGCGGCGATGAAGAACGACGCCTGCTCCCCGCCGGCTGGGCAAGGAGGTCAACGTGAGCACACGGGCCACGCTCGACATCGACGGGCGCACGGCGCGGCTGACGCTGAATCGGCCCGACGCACGCAACGCGCTCTCCATCGACCTGCTCCGAGCCCTGCACGCGCGCGTTGATCAGCTCGCCGATCAAGACGGCGTCTCCGTCCTGGTCCTCACCGGCGCGGGCAAGTGCTTCTGCGCCGGCATGGACCTCAAGGCCGTCCTGAACGATCCCGACGCGCCGCAGACGTTGCTGCGCCTGCTCGCCGATGTTGCGATCAAGATCCGCGCCCTGCCCATGGCGGTGATCGCCCGCGTGAACGGAGCCGCGATCGGAGGCGGGTGCGGGCTCACGTGCGTCTGCGATTTCTGCGTCACCCACGCCGACGCGAAGATGGGATTCCCCGAGGTTGACCTCGGCCTGTGCCCCGCGGTCGTCGCGCCCTGGCTGGTCCACAGGATCGGCGCGGGTCGAGCCCGGGCGATTTTGCTCCGCGGCGGCGTGATGACCGGACGGCAGGCGTATGACGCGGGCATCGCCACGCACCTGGCCGACTCGCTCGAACAACTCGACGAGACTGTGGACGAGTTGTCGTCGAGCCTCGCGGCCGGCGGCCCGGGCGCTCTGGGTGCGACCAAGTCATTGCTCAACCGACTTGACGGCTCTCTGGACCGCGACATCGCCCACCGCGCCGCCGACCTGTCCGCCCGGATCCTCGCCTCAGATGAGGCCCAGCGGGCGCTGAGAGCGCGTTTCGGCGCAGACTAGAAACATCACGAACAAACTGCGCACAAAGGCGCACGAATCCGCACCCCGGCTATACTCTCCTCGGCGGCAAATCGACGCTGGAAAGGGCGGTTGTGATCCGTCGATCATGGCCTGAACGCTGGTTTTTACGACAGGGCTGCGGATGCTCACGGACACGCTCCCAATCGAGATTTCCCACGACGGGGTGCTCCCGGGCTGTGTCACCGTCACCCTCGAACAGCCGGGCCGACCCGTGGTCGTCCTGGACCATGACCTGATCCGGCGGCTGGACGCGACGCTTCGGAGCGTGCCGCGCGACGCGGCGGGGCTGATCCTCGCCTCGGCCAGCGAACGTTCCTTCGTCGCCGGGGCCGATCTGAAGTCGATCAGCGAATGGGACGACGAACGCCTCGGGGCCTACCTGCGGTACGGATCGGAGGTGTTCGGAATTTTGACGGATATGCCTTTCCCAACCGTCGCGGCGATCAACGGGGCTGCCCTCGGCGGCGGGCTCGAGCTGGCGCTGCACTGCGACGGGCTCGTGGCCGCCCCCGCGCCGAGCGGCAAGCCGTACCCGATCGGGCTGCCCGAAGCGGGCCTGGGTCTCTGTCCCGGCTGGGGCGGATCCAACATGCTGCCGGCGCGAATGGACCCCGCCCAGGCGATCGAACTCGCGGCACGGGGCGTCCCGCTCAAGTATGACGCCGCTGTCGACGCCGGGTTCTTCGACGCCGTCGCCGACAACCCATCCGATCTGCACGCGGCGGCGGAACAATGGCTGACTTCACAGGCGCAGACCCCGACCCAGCGCGACGGAGCACCCGCGCGGTGGATCGGTCGGCCGAATGTCGCCGCCAACGTCCTTGCCGCGCTGGACCGCGTGCGACCGGACCTGCCCGACACCGACGCCGCACGCGCCGTGGCCGATTCCATCGATGCCGGGCTCACCTCCGGGTGGTCGGCCGGCCTCGAGTGCGAGCAGCGGCGCCTGATGAAGCTGAGGAACACGCAGACCGCCCGCGACGCGATCAGCGCGTTCTTCGAACGCTCAGCGAAGAAGTAAGACACCCTCGGTCGTCGCCCGTTCCACCGCGACGCCGACAGGAAGCACGGAGCAGACCTATGGCCGACCTCAAAACCATGAAGGGCATCACCGAGAAGGACCGCAAACTGATCGAAGAGGCCGAAGCGCTCATCGGCCCCGAGCCGTCGTCCATGGGGTTTGTCAAGAATCTTTTCTGGGGAAACATCCGCGAGGATCTCGTGTTCCCCTACCCCGAGGTTGATTCGGAAGAGACCGCGCGGTGCGACCAGCTCATCGCCGAACTGGACGACTATCTCCGCAACGAACACCCCTCCGCGCTCATCGACCAGGAGCAGGAGATCCCGGGCTGGGTCATCAGACGACTGTTCGAGATCGGGGTGCTGGGCATGACCATCGGCAAGGAGTTCGGCGGGCTCGGGCTCGGCATCACCAGCTACAACCGCGTGCTCGAACGCATCGGCACGTTCTGCGGGTCCACCGCCGTCATGGTCTCCGCCCACCAGTCCATCGGGTGCAAGGCCATCATGCTCTTCGGAACCGAGGAGCAGAAGAGCAGGTTCCTGCCACCGGTTGCCAGGGGAGAGGTGCAGTGGTGCACCGGCTATAGTGAGCCGGGCTCCGGCTC
>JADFGU010000254.1 GCA_022567535.1 Planctomycetota bacterium
GCGCACACGCCGCGACCCGCTGTGAGGTCGTACATCATCGAGCATGGTGACACCCTCTCGGAGATCGCCCAGCGCGCCTACGGGTCGGCGCGGTATGCGCCGCTCCTGTTCGAGCACAACCGCGAGCGTCTCGATCTCACCAGTCCCGACGCGATTCGGCCCGGGCAGACGCTCGAATTGCCGTCGGTCGACGCGGACGTCGGCCAAGGATCGGGGGATGAGTGATGTGTTCTCGCATCGGCGGCGTTGAGCACACGGGAGGCCGCACGCCGGGATGAGCGAGCCAGCGAAGTCAGACGTGGTGATCTTCGGCGGCGGTGTGGCCGGGCTGTGGACCCGGGCCGCGCTGGCCGGTCGTGGGTCCTCCGTCGCGCTGCTCGAGTGCGCGTCGCTGGGTGCGGACCAGACGCTCGCGTCTCAGGGGATCATTCACGCGGGGATCAAGTACGCATTGACGGGCAAGGGGGGGCGGGCGTCGCGGGCGCTGGCCGAAGCGACCACTATCTGGCAACCATGCCTCGCCGGCCGGCGCGATCCGGACCTGAGCCGTGTGAGCGTCCTCGCCGAGCGGATGCACCTGTGGACGACAGCCCGGAAGCTCTCGAAGCTGACCGCCTGGGCCGCGTCCAAGGCAATGCGGTCCGGCGTGCGGAAGCTGCCGGCGTTCGAACGGGGCGAGGCGCTTGGCGGAGCGCCCGCGAATGTTGACCTGTACGAGGTGGACGAGCCCGTGATCGATCCGGCGGGGTTGCTCGCCGCGCTGCTCGCCGCGGGAACGGGGCCGTGCGCACAGATCTCGTCCGAACCGGAACCGACGTTCAAAGCGCTGGATGATGGATCAACGCTCGTCTCAACAACACTCAGGGGCGAACAGCGCGTGGAGATCCTCGCCGGGCGCGTTCTCTTCTGTGCCGGCGTGGGGAATGAATCGCTTCTGCGCGCGATCGGGCGAGATCCTGCGGCCCTGGCCCAGCGTCGCCCGCTGCACATGGTTCTCGTCCGAGATGCGCCGATCGAATTGCACGGGCACTGCATCCAGCGCTCCGACGTGCCTCGCGTCACGATCACGACCAGCAGGTGCGGCTCTGAGCGGGTCTGGCTCATCGGCGGCGACCTCGCAGAGCGCGGCGTGGAATGGGACCGGGAGGCACAGATCGCGGCGGCCAGGAGCGAACTTTCCGAGGTTCTGGGCTGGCTCGACCTGAGCCGCTGCAGGTTCGATGCGTTCCGGATCGATCGAGCCGAGGGCCGCACGAGCGACGCGTCACGCCCGGATCTTCCGGTGATCCTCGACCTCGGGGGCGTGATCGCGGTCTGGCCGACGAAGCTCGCCCTGGCGCCACTGGCGGCGGCGCGTGTGGTGGAGTTGGTCGAAGCGTCGGGGCTCGTACCGACGCCGGGCACGGGTCTCACGGACGTGGTGGAGCCGGTGGTCGGAACCCGCCCGTGGGAACGGAGGGCCGTGTCGTGGAGCTGAGGGACCTGGGCAGCACGGGCCTGCGTGTGAGTCCCATCGGGCTGGGGACCGTCAAACTCGGTCGGTCGGTCGGGGTCAAGTATCCTGAAAGATTCGAGATCCCCGATGACGACGCAGCCCTGGCCTTGCTCCGGCGGGCGAGCGATCTGGGTGTCAACCTGCTGGACACGGCGCCGGCGTACGGCACAGCCGAACGACGCCTCGGCGGGCTCCTGCACGGATGGCGCGACCGGTGGATCATCGTCACCAAGGCCGGCGAAGAGTTTGAGGGTGGACGCTCACGGTTCGACTTCTCGCCCGAGGCGATCACGGCAAGCGTCGAGCGGAGCCTGCTTCGGCTGCGTACCGACCGGATCGATGTGGTGCTGCTCCATTCTGACGGGATTGCGGAGCTCGATTTCAAGCCGCTCGGATCGTTCGACGCCCTGGCGAGACTCAAACAGGCGGGCAAGATCCGGGCCTTCGGGGCCTCGACCAGGACACCCCAGGGCGCGGCGCTGGCGGTCCAGACCTGCGGCGTCGTCATGCTGACACTCAACCCGCGAGACCGCGAGGACGAGCCGATGGTCGAGGCGGCGGCCCGGCGGGGTGTGGGTGTGCTCATCAAGAAGGCGCTGCTGAGCGGGCATGTCGCGGATCTGCCCGGGCACGAACCCGGAGACCCGATAGAACGGTGTCTGCAGTTCGTGTTCGCACACGACGGGGTTTCGAGCGTTGTGGTGGGTACGATCGATGCGGAACACCTGGCCCACGATGTGGCCGCGGCAGAGCGTGCGATCGGCGATCCGACGTGACCATGTGTCAGGCCGGGGCAGAAAGGAGACGCGGGTTTGTCCAGCATCAGACGCGTGCTCGTGACCGGCGGGGCGGGGTTTCTCGGCTCTCACCTGTGCGACCGCCTCGTCGCCAACGGGCACGATGTCATCTGCCTGGACAACTTCTTCACCAGCCAGAAGAGCAACATCATCCACCTGCTCGACAAGCCCAACTTCGAGCTGATCCGCCACGATGTCACCCACCCGATCTGGCTGGAAGTGGACGAGATCTACAACCTCGCCTGTCCGGCGGCTCCGGGGCACTACCAGTACAACCCGATCAAGACCATGAA
>JADFGU010000038.1 GCA_022567535.1 Planctomycetota bacterium
GTCGGGACGACCCACGCAACCCCGCAACCATCGCGGACAACGTCGGCGACAACGTCGGCGATGTCGCGGGCATGGGCGCCGACCTGTACGAGTCGTACTACGGCTCGATGCTCGCGACCATGGCGCTGGGTGCCGCGGCGGCCTTCACGTTCCACCTGAGCGGCACCGATGCGGCCGCCCTGGGTATTCGACTGGCGGCGGCGCCCATCGCGCTGGCGGGGCTTGGGATCTTTTGCTCGATCACGGGTATTTTCACGGTCAAAGCAAGGGAAAACGCGACCTTCGCACAACTTCTCAAGGGCCTGCACAAGGGTGTGTATGTCGCGTCGGCGCTCATCATGGTGGCCAGCCTGGGCTTGCTCTACATGCTCTTCGGCACGGGCGAAATGGGTGAGTTGGCGCAGGGCGTGGGCATCAAGTGGCTCGGGCTCGCCGGATCGATCGGCGCGGGGCTGCTCGCCGGCCTCGTGATCGCCGTAGCGACTGAGTACTACACCTCCTACGAGCACGGGCCGACCAGGCGAATCTCAGAACAGGCGCTCACCGGCCCGGCGACGGTCATCATCGCCGGCATCGCCGAGGGCATGAAGTCCACGTGGGCCTCGCTGCTCACCATCATCGTCGCCATCATCGCCGCGTACAGCTTCGCCGGCGGGGGCGAGAACTTCCTGATGGGTCTGTACGGCGTGGGCATCGCCGCGGTCGGCATGCTCTCGACGCTGGGCATCACGCTGGCGACGGATGCCTACGGCCCGATCGCCGACAACGCCGGCGGAAACGCCCAGATGACCGACCAGCCCGCCTACGTCCGAGAGCGCACCGACATGCTCGACTCGCTGGGCAACACCACCGCCGCCACCGGCAAGGGGTTCGCCATCGGCTCGGCTGCGCTCACCGCCCTGGCGCTCTTCGCCGCATACATACAGGTCGTCCAGACCCAGTTGACGACGCAGGCCGAGGCGTTCTATGACCGCGGCGCGTACAAGGCCCCGGCCGACTCGCAGACCTTCGCCGTCTACCAGGGCCATGGCCGATTCGCCATCATCGACACGTCCGGCGCCGAAGAGATCGTCTCCGGCGGCCTGCTCGTCGATCGCACACAGCTCGAGCCCGACGAGATCGCCCAGCTCGAACCCGGCATGAGCTTCCCCGCCTCCGCCGAGGACTTCTCCACCGCGCGCCGGATCACCCTCGACGCCGAGAATGATTTCGAGATCATCTCGACGCGGAACGGCCTGCTTCAGGACGTGCTGGCCTTCTACGACGTCTCGCTGACCAACCCGCGTGTGCTGGGTGGTCTGTTCAGCGGCGTGCTGCTGGCGTTCCTGTTCTGCGCCCTGACGATGCAGGCGGTCGGCCGCGCCGCATACGCCATGATGGGCGAATGCCGCCGACAGTTCGACAAGATGCGTGCCGCCTTTCGCGCCCAGGGAATGAGCGAGGCCGACATCGCCGACCCCATGAAGTGGCCCAAGCGCGTCGAGTTCGAGGGAACGTCGTACCCCGACTACGCCACCTGCGTCTCCATCTCCATCGCCGGCGCCCAGCGCGAAATGATCATCCCGTCCGCGCTGGCCATCATCATCCCGATCACAGTCGGCCTGCTGCTGGGCGTGGCCGGGGTCATGGGCATGCTCGCCGGCGGGCTGGTCTCCGGCTTCGCGCTGGCCATCTTCATGGCCAACGCCGGCGGCGCGTGGGACAACGCCAAGAAGCTCATCGAGTCGCTCGGCAGCATCTCCGCCGACGACGTTGTCAACAACGCCGAGGAACGCAACAAGGTTCCAGAGGCCATCCGCGACGCCATACTCGCCCGCGCAGAGGAGCTCGTCCGCACCGGCAACGGCTCGACGATCATCTACGGCAAGGGTTCGGACGACCACAAGGCCGCCATCGTGGGCGACACCGTCGGCGACCCCTTCAAGGACACCTCCGGGCCGAGCCTCAACATCCTCATCAAGCTCATCTCCATCGTCTCGGTCGTGTTCGCGGGACTCATCGTCCAGTACGGCTCATTCGTCGGCGCCCTCATCGGACTGCACTGAATCCAGGCGGCGCGCTCGAATACTGGTGGTAGGGGGTTGCGGCAGACCGCGCCGAGATTATCCCACGTGCGACCCCCTGCGACAGTCCGTGAGGGCCGTTTTTCGTTCGTGTCGCAACCTGACCCCGCGTGGCCTTGCAAGTCGTGCTGTTGTTTTTGCTGTAGCGCCGGGTTTGCGGCCGTCCCCAATCGGCCCACAGGCCGCGGGCGGGCGTGCGTTTTGCGCCGGCGCGAGTGCCCGGCGCGAGGCCATCTGGGGAAGAGCCCGGCGGACCGCGCTGGCACCCGATACAGTCGTTGGCGGCGCTTCCCGGGGATGAAAGGACTCGGCCTTGCGTAGCACCAGCATCACCGAACTGATCGACGAGCAGGTGGCCAAAGGGGCGACGCTTCAGGAGTTGAACGCCGGCTGGCAGAAAGTCGCCAGGCCCGTGGAGGGCGACTCGCTCGGCCGGGTTCTACACGACATCGGGTGGGTCGGTCTAACTCTTGAGCCCAGGAGCCACGCTGGTATCAGGTTCTGGTACCCCGATCCGCTTGGCCCCCCCGGTGAAGTGGCCGAACAAATCATAGTGCGTGCGAGCTTGTTCCAGCCCGAGATAGCGGCGCTCGCGCACGGCTGGCCCATCAAGTCGGATCCAAACAACTGCGAGCAAAGCGCGGCGTTTGTCGAGATGCTTGAGGACGCGCGCACCGCATTTGGTACAGCGTTGCGCGGTGCCGATGCCGCGATGGGTCAGCAGTCGCGCGCAACGTTCACCATAGAGCGCCTCGGCCCAATCTGGCTTCTGGTGTACGCCTGCGCGCTAGAGGGCATCCCTTGCGGATGGACGAAGGTATCCCCCGGCGAGGTCGAGGGTGACTCGCTCGGCAAAGTCCTCATTGATATGGGGCGCGAGCGCATGCGGCTTACCGAGACGGGTGTTCCTGGTGTGCGCGGGTTCGCAACGTCGCAGACCGGCAGTCACCAGCTTCAGCGGCGCATGTGTGCGTTTGGGAAATGCCTTGAGGCGGTTGCGCTGGGCTTGCCGACGATCCCGGGCGTTGGTCCGCGTCCTGCTTCGGACGTGTTCACCCGCATGCTTCAAGAGGAGAAGGCGAACGGAGAGTCGGTACGCCGTGGCGACTCCGGATGGCTCGTTGCCTACGGCCGCGCGCTTGAAGCAACGAACGAACAGCCAATCGCCAAGGAAAAACCGTGACTGACGACAACGACACCGTAGCCGACCTACTGCTCGACCTGGCTCGTGCGCACGTGAGTGTGTGCGACAACGCGCCCGACGATGATTCACAATGTGGACTCACCCTGGCGTTTCACAGCGTCGGGGCGCTTCGCAGCGCTGAGAGCCAGACGCTCCGGCAGCGATGCGAGCCGTGGTGGGAAGTGCTGGCTGCAGTCTATGGTGGCTGGCCGATCGACCCGGACGAAGAGGTCGATGGCGGGCCGGTGTGGGCGGGTGTGCTTGCCTACGAGGACGCGATGGATCTGGCGCGAGCGCACAGGCGGCCGACAGGTCGCGGTCAACCGGCGCACCTAGCGGCGTTCGGGGCAGCGATGCAACACGAACGGTTAGCGAGCGAATGCAGGGACGAAGAATGATTACAAGCGGCGGGGGAAAGCGTGACTGATCTTGATTACATCGCCGAGCCCCTGCGTGGGCTGGCCGTCCCGGTGGCCGATCTGCACCTGGACCCGGCCAACGCCCGTCGGCACGGGGATCGGAACGTGGAGGCGATCGCCGCGTCCCTGTCGCGCTGGGGCCAGCGTGCGCCGCTGGTGGTGCAGCGGGACGGCATGGTGGTGCGGGCCGGCAACGGGCGGCTGGAGGCGGCCAAGCGCCTCGGCTGGACCCACGTGGCGGCGCTGATCGTGGATGAGGAGAACGTGGACGCGACGGCGTTTGCGATCGCGGACAACCGCACGGCGGAGCTGGCCGAGTGGGACGACGAGGCGTTGGCGGCGCTGCTGGAGTCGATGGACGGGGACGTGCTGGCGGCCACCGGGTTCGCGCAGGGTGAGCTGGACGCGCTGATCGCGGGCCTGTCGCATGCCGAGCTTGTTGAGCCCGCGCTGCCGGAAGTGCCCGAGGAGCCGGTGACGCGGCCGGGCGACCTGTGGGCGCTTGGCGGGCACCGGCTGCTCTGCGGCGACGCGACGAAGCCGGAGGATGTTGGGCGCCTGCTCGACGGGCGCGAGCCGTTCATCATGGTCACGGATCCCCCGTACGGCGTCGAGTACGAGCCGAAGTGGAGGCTCGACGCCGGCCTGAACAAGCCGTGGCAGACTCGGGCGGAGGGGCGGGTCAGCAACGACGGCACCGCGGACTGGACGCCGGCGTACCGGCTCTTCCCCGGGCGCGTCGCCTACGTCTGGCACGCCGGTCGGTTCGCCGGCGGGGTCGCGGACAACATCCACGCCGCCGGGTTCGAGGTGCGGTCGCAGATCATCTGGGCGAAGCCGTCGCTGGTGATCTCGCGCGGGCACTACCACTGGCAGCACGAGCCGTGCTGGTACGCGGTGCGCAAGGGCGGGTCTGCCAAGTGGTGCGGCGGCCGGAAGCAATCGACTGTCTGGGACATCGCCAACATGCACCGTACGCAGGGCAGCGTTGACGACGGCAAGACGATGCACGGGACGCAGAAGCCAGTCGAGTGCATGGCCCGCCCGATCCGCAACCACGGCGGCAAGGGCGACGACGTGTACGACCCGTTCCTGGGCAGCGGCACGACACTGATCGCGGCTGAGCGGTTAGGGCGCTCATGCTTTGGCATCGAGATCAGCCCCGGCTACTGCGACGTGATCTGCCAAAGGTGGTCCAACCTCACGGGAAAGGATGCCCTCCGTGTTGACTCGGAATGACAGGACGGCGTCCGCCCAAAGCTCGCCGGCCACGGACGACTCTGGCCGGGAGGCGTGCACGCGCGTCGAGGCGGTCGAGGTCGGAGGGGGAGCCAACACAGAACTGACCACAACGGTCGCCGACCGCGACGCGACGATTCGGGAGCTGGAGAGGATCAAGAAGTGGGTCAGCGAGGACACGACCATGGCGCTGCTGCGTCAGGACGTGACGTTCGAGCGGTTGGAAGAGGACGCGGCCTTGTTGGACTGGGCTGGCCGTGCCGGGCACCACAGCATCAAGTTCAAGTCGGCCCGCGACGAGTTGCGGCACGAGCGCGACGCTGAGGGCCAACAGCCAGCCGACGACGCCCCGCGGAAGGCCGCGAGCGACCACGCCGGGGTCCGCGCGCAGACCGGCGGCCAGAGCGCCGGGCAGGCGCGCGCTGGGTGTGGCGCGACCGCGATCACCGAGAAGCGACCCGGCGAGCGAACGCCACAGGACGAACAGGAGGTGGCTCATGGATAAGCAGGAACCGGATTCAACTCAGGAACCGACGACGGTGCCGACGGTCGATCCGGCGGACCTGGCGACCACGAACGGCGAGACGGGCCTGAGCGTGCGCGACGCTGGGCAACAGCCTAATTACAGCGGGCCTGCGCAGCTGGCGGAGCACGCATGGAAGCCCGGTCAGTCGGGCAACCCCAAGGGGCGCCCGAAGGGCACCGGGCTCACCGATCGGCTGCGCAAGATCCTGGAGCGAGACGACGGGCGGGCCGCGCAGGCGCTGGTCGAGGTCGCGGTACGCGAAGCGCTGAAGGGGGACTTCCGGTTCTGGGACCGCATATACGACCGCATGGACGGGCCGGTGAAACAACAGATCGAGGCGTCGATGGTGATGGCCGCTAAGGCGATCGACCGGGAGGCGTTCGATGGCGGTTGAGACCGTATCGGTTGAGTGGGAGGACACGCCGATCGAAAGCGACGACCGGCCGTACGTTCCGCGGGGCCGCATCCGTCAGCTCTTCGACCGTCGCCGTGAGCTTGAGATCCTGGTCGAGGGTCCGGCCGGCACGGGCAAGACCCGGGCGCTGCTTGAGCTCGTGAACATCCGGGCCATGAAGTTTGCCGGCTCGCGGCACCTGCTCCTGCGCAAGACCCGATCCTCGCTCACCGACTCGGTGCTCGTCATATTCGAGGACAAGGTGATCCCGGCGGGCTCGCCGATGGTCACGGGCGCTCATCGCCGCTTCCGCTACGAGTACAAGTACCAGAACGGATCCGTGATCGTCTGCGGCGGTCTGGACAACGTCGAGCGGACGTTCTCGACCGAGTACGACACGGTGAGCGTGTTCGAGGCCACGGAGGCGACCCGGAACGACTGGGAGCTGCTGCTGCGGGCGCTGCGCAACAAGGCGATGCCCGATCCCGAAACCGGCAGGCCGTTCCATCAGGCGCTCGCAGACTGCAACCCCTCGGACCCGTTGCACTGGCTCAACCAGCGCGCGGCCTCCGACATGATGGTGCGGATCGTCACGAGGCACGAGGACAACCCGCTCTTCTACAACGAGGTGACGGAGACCTGGACGGAGTTCGGCAGGACTTACATCGCGACGCTGGACCGCATGAGCGGGCACCGGCGCCAGCGGCTTCGCTTCGGCCGATGGGTCCAGGCCGAGGGCGTGATCTATGAGGACTTCGATTCGGCCGTCCACGTGATCGACCGATTCGAGATCCCGGAGGACTGGCGGGTCATCCGCTCGATCGACTTCGGGTTCACCAACCCGTTCGTCTGCCAGTGGTGGGCGCTTGACCCGGGCGGTCGGATGTACCTCACCCGCGAGCTGTACCACACGCAGCGGATCGTGGCTGACCATGCCAAGCGGATTGTGGCGCTGTCGCCCCGCGCGTCATACCGCACGATCGCGGACCACGACGCTGAGGGGCGGGCAACCCTGGAGCGCGCGGGTATCGTCACCGAGGCCGCCGAGAAGGCCGTGCTCGATGGGATCGACGCCGTTACGACCCGGCTCCAAGTGCAGGACGACGGCCGGCCGCGGATCTTCTTCTTCCGCGATGCGATGACCGAGCGGGACGGTTCGCTCGCGGAGGCGAGCAAGCCGACGTGCACGGTCGAGGAGTTCGGCCGGTACATCTGGGACGTGCCCAAGCACGGGCGAATAGTGAAAGAGCAGCCGGTCAAGGAGGACGACCACGGCCTGGACGCCGCTCGGTACGCCGTCATGGCAATGGACGCCAGCGTGCCCGGCTCAGTGTCGATCTCGTTCCGCTCCCCGGGGCCGGGGGTGAGGCGGCACCTGGGCATCCCGACGAACCCGCAGAAAGAGGCGCCCGACAACTGCTCGGCGTGCGGCCAGAAGCTCGGGGGGCTAGCGATCGAAGACGGCAAGGTCACCTGTCCAGAGTGCGGGGCGCAGTACGAGCACGAGACGACCCGTGCGTACTGGGACAGGCAGCGCCAGGATCCGAACTTCGGGTTCCCTGCTCGGCGGGGGCGGCGCTGGTAGCGGGCGGTGGGGATCGACGCCTCGGCGGCGCCTTTGGGCAACAGAGCGGGAACACAGGAAGGGCCGATACGGCGTGTCGCGCGCGCGCTGCGAGCCGTGAGCGGGCGTGCGTCGCAACCTGTCGCGGCGCGGACTCTGTGGCACAGCCAACGGTAACAGCCCTTCTCGGGTGAATAGGCCGCGCTGTTTCTCGTGCCCCCTGACCAGCGCAGAGAAACGCAACGGCCGTTGTTGGAGGAATAGACGCCGCTGTTTTCTGTGAGCGGGGCCAGCCCCGATGGGAAACGCAAGGGCTCTTGTTCGCCGAACATGCCGCGCTGTTTTCTCGTTCGGGAAGAGGGCGTCCCTGGCGGGCAGGCGGGTCGCGTCGGACCAACAGGCCGAAGCCGCCCGGGACGAGCCCCACAGTTTGCCCGAGAGCCGCACGTCCGGGGCGGGCGGACCCATGGGGCCTGGGCGATCACGCCCGACACGGGCGAACCGGGGGGTAGCCCGCTCCGGGGCCGGGCCGTCCTGTCGCACACCATCGGTCCGCGACCGACCGATCCGACGCTGGCGGCGAAGCTGACTGCTGCTTGAAGTGCTGTAGCTCCGGCCCGATTGGCACTCCAATCGGCGATCCAGGGCGGCTACGCGGGGTGGTCCGCTAGGCCCCGTACCTAGTGGCCCATCCGAGACGCCCGTATCGGCCCGCGCCCACCCGCCCCGAAGGCGCGGCCGAACGCCCCCGGCAGGCGGACCACACGGCCATTGCGCCTCGCCGAATGCGACCGATCGGCGTATTCAGTGTGAGAGATTTCCTCGGCTTAGAGTGAATCACGACCCGACAACACCATTGTGGATGCGGCGGGCTGGCACAGGATGCGACAACCGACGACTATGGCGACCGGCGAACAGGAACCCGTGATCGATCAGCCACACGGCGATCGTGCCTCGAAGGGCTGGCAGACGCTTTGGGAGGATCAGGATCAGAAGATTGCGCGCGTCGATGTCGATCGTCGCGACCACGCCGTGTGCACCCTCTACACATCCGACATCGCGGCGATTGTCGAGACGATTAGGGAGAAGCTCGAGACCGCGGGAGCCGGCTGTGCTGGCCTGCCCCGCAAAGTCGATCAGCGCTGGCCAGGGCCGTACAGTCTTGATCTTGAGCGGATTCGCGTCGCGGGGGCTCTTGCGTTGACGCTATTCACCAAGAGCAGCTCGGCCGTCGCGCACCTCTTCAGGAGCCCCGGTCTTCCTGAAGGTGTCACGGTTCGACGACACTGGTTTCCTTCGTGCCCTTCTTCACCCCGAGAGAAGAGGCTGGATGAGGCCCTGTGGGCTATCGCTCTATTGCCATCGACAGCGTCTCGCGACTCAGATGGGTTGCGGACCGCGGCATGGGCACGGCGGCTTCGGGGGCTCGCGGACGATCTTGGCGTCTGGCTCAAGGGCCGCGAGCCAACCGCAGCTGAGGCGGCTGTAGACCCCGGCGCATTCGATCCGGTGGCCAAACGGGCAGCGGAGACGGCCACCCGTATGTTCGGTGGTGGCGACGACACGAAGCCCCCGGCCCTTCCCGCTGGTGCTGAGGCAATCGACGAGCACGACGCAGCGATACTCGCGTTTCTGAATCGAATCCCGAACTTGCGCCGGAAGATCTCAGACGTGCTACCCGCAGAGGGACCACAGGACCGGAAGGCGGTGGCGGCGCGGCTGCGGAAGTTGGCCGATCGAACGCCCCCGCTGGTGGACTACCCGAAGGGTGCACGGGATGGCGTAGCGATCCTGACCGCTGGCGTCGAGGCGTTGAAGCGAGCGACCCCGCCAATGCCCCGCTAATGCCCCCTTACTGCCGCGCAAAAGCCCCACGGCAGAAACGCCCCCGCGCTTTCATGCGGGCATGATCGAAGAAAACAAGAAACCGTTGTACCTGGGAGCGATGGCCCGCCGGTTGCGCATTCCGGCGACGTGGCTGCGGGCCGAAGCCGAAGCGGGACGTATCCCGCATCTTCGCGCGGGTAGTGCGCTGCTGTTCGATCCCGAAGCAGTGGAGCGGATCGTGTTCGATCGGCTGCGCGAATCACCCACGCCGGCGAAGGAGGTGTCGTGTGGCTGAACTCCCCAACACGCCCGCAGTGAACGACCAGCTGCTTTCAAAGAAGGCGACGGCCGTCCTGCTCGGCGTGAGCGTTCGCACCATCGAGCGCGCGATACTCGCCGGGTCGATTAGCCCCGTGAGGATCGGCTGGCGTGTGATGCTGCGCGCGAGCGATGTCGAGCGGGCTCAAAACGACGGACTCGAAACCGGGCAGCGAGAAAGCATTGCCATTGCTCAGTAAACACAGACTCTGCGCAGCCGACCCCGGCACGCGCGCTGATCGGAAGATGAAATGTCTCGCGATCGCGACACAGAACACAGCGCCCGGTCACCCGGTCTAGCGGGGAACCGCGCCGGCTCTCAGGGATCTTCACACAGGTCCGATGGGTCCGTCACGTCGGCGGGGTCCGAGACATTCCTCGCCGGCGCTGACGGGCCGCGCGAGCACGCGGGGAGAGCAGGGGGCGAGACAACCCGCGCAAGCCCCGTTGAGAATCTACTCGACGCCCTGCGTGTCAATGGGTGCAGGCCGCGCCCGAGCGACGACTGCTGGATAGCCCACTGCCCGGCTCACGATGACCGCTCCCCGAGTTTGAGCATCGGCGCAGGTGACGACGGCCGTGCGTTGCTGCACTGCCATGCCGGATGCTCGGTCAGTGGCATCTGCGCGGCGCTGAACATCGCCAAGGCCGAGCTGTTTCCAGATCACGGCAACGGTTACACGCGGGGGGCTGCGCGATGCGCTATGTGAATGTCCCACGCTATTTACGCCGCTCCCCGGCCTTCCCGATCCCCGCGCCCTGGCCCGAGATCCGCACGGTCGCGGCGATGCTCGACCACCCAGCAGCACTAGCGCGGTTCAACGAGCACGACCTGTTGCCCGGTGACTTCGAGTCTGAGTTCGCCAGCATGCTCGTTCTCTCGCTGCTCGACGACGGCGGCGTGCCCGAGATCATCAAGCAGCAGTTCAACCAACACACAGTCACTGGCGACTTCTCATGGCGCGCGTGCGTTGAAACGTCGCGCCGCCTGGGCGATGCGTGGGGCACCACGACCGAGGCCGGTGCGTTCGCGGCCGTCGATGCATTCGACGCGCGGGTAAAGAGCGGGCTGCTCGTCAAGTCGTTGCGACAGGCCGCCTGGCGCGTCCGGTGCCATGAGTACGCGGCGAAGGACCGGCATGAGCTGGATCGCCTGTTCGACGCGGCCGGCATCAGCGGATGGGTGGCAGCATGAAGAGCGCCCGCGAGCAGTTGGAGGATGCGAACACTCGCCTGCGTGAGGAGGGAAAACTTTGCATACCTGACAACGGGGCGGTGCCACAAGAGGGCTTGTCCACTCGTGAATTCCCCGACGGTGAGCAATGGGCCTCTGACCTATCCGGTGGTGCGACGAGCAGCGGGGATACAGCGACGCCGCGGGACGCCACCGAAGGCGCACCGTCCCGACGGCTCGTCTACACCCGCATGAGTGACGTTGCACGGGAGGAGCTGCGCTGGTTGTGGCCCGATCGGTTCCCGATGGGCAAGCTGACGGTGCTGGCGGGGATGCAAGGGTTGGGCAAGAGCTTCGTCGCGCTCGATATGGCCGCCCGGATCTCAACCGGCGCAGCCTGGCCCGACACGCCGGACGAACCCAACCCAATCGGGTCGGTGCTGCTGCTGACGGCAGAGGACGGACTGGGCGACACAGTTCGCAAGCGCATCGACGACGCGGGAGCGGACGCGGCGCGGATCGTGGCGGTCCAGGGGACCACAGAGAAAGATCACGGCCTGGATCAAGTGAGCATTGCGGACGACATTCACATGCTGTCCGATCTCGCCGACGAAATCGGTGACGTGCGGCTGGTCATTATCGACCCGTTGACGGCGTACCTGGGCGGCGGCACCGATATTCACCGCGACAACAGCGTCCGCGACGTGCTCGCCCCAATGGCAAACTTCGCGGAACGCCACGGGGTTGCGGTCGTGGCGGTGATGCACCTGCGGAAGTCGGGATCAGACGATGCGCTCTACCGCGTGCTCGGTTCGGTCGCGTTCACCGCGCTGGCGCGTTCTGTATGGATGATCGGCAATCGCCCGGGCGGTGAAGATGACCGAGCGCGGGTATTCGTCAACTCAAAGATGAACCTGGCGGTGCCGGCCGGGGCACTCGGGTTTTCGATCGTCGCGCCCGGGCTGGTTGAATGGGCTCCCGACCCGCTGAACGTGACCGCTCAGGAGGTGTTCGCCGCCAGCGGGATAGGCCACCCGGACGAGTCGGCCCCTCAGGTGGCGGCTGCGGTCGAGTGGCTACAGGAGCTCCTGGCCGACGGGCAAATCGAAGCGAAGGACGCGAAGCGACAGGCCGGCGACAACTCGATCGCACCCCGCACGCTCACCCGGGCACGGGCCGCGGCAGGCGTCCGATCCAGAAAAAATGGGTTCACTGGCAAATGGTATTGGTCGCTCTCGGAGGCCGCGGAGGACGCGCCGACATGACCACCACACGAGCCGGAAACCGGGTCGAAAACGGGGTGATTCCTAACGCACTTGGAGGTTGGCCTCCTTCGTGCGCACCCACCCACCACTACACGGACATTATCCCCAAGAACGCCAGCCTTAGCCCAAGGAGGCCACCAACCTACGTTCGGCGTTCTTCGGATAGCAAGGACGCCAAGTGGGTTGGCTCCCTTCGGCGGCGCCCCTTGGATTCTGCCACCCGTGGCGAAGGCGTCTGCACGGATTCTGATAGGTGCCCGGGACACGACGCGGAGCCGACGCTGTGGCCATGATCTACCACCCCGACACACCCGCGAGACTGGCTGATCTGGTCGAGCGATTCGACGGACCGACGGCTGCATCGTCCCGCCGGCGGGACGATTCGCCGGCACCGACGGTCGGACTGGGGGAGCGGAATGACTGACGAATTGGCCGTGCTCATGGTGGACCTGGGCCGCGCCGGCATCGAGCTGGCGCCGGATGGCGATCGGGTCATGTTCCGTCCCCGCGATCGTGTCGGGCCGGACCTGCTCGCCCGGATCCGCCGGCACAAGCGGGCGCTGCTCGCGAACCTTGGCGACCCCGGGCAAGCGGATGGGCTGCCGGAGAGCGGGAGCGGCCCGGTCATCGGCGAGGCGGTCTGGGA
>JADFGU010000039.1 GCA_022567535.1 Planctomycetota bacterium
ATACTCGTTCCGTCCGCCGTCGTATTTCCGATGGATTCGAGCATGCCGTCCGTATTAAGGGCCGCCCGCGTTGAGGCGGGCGCTTTCCGTCCTCTTGCTCGCGTCGGCCGCGTTGCCGCTTCGGGCTGCGGAGGATGCGAAAATCGTGCAGTTCCGCCTCGATAATGGCCTGCGCGTTGTCCTGTTTCCCGATGACGCTGTCCCTGTCGTCACGTTCGCCCTGGCCGTTCCGGTCGGATCGCGCGGATGTGCACCGGTCGGCTCACGGATCGGAAGCACCGCGATCGATCGAGTGCTCACAGCGCGTTCAGCGATCTCAAAGCGAGCAGCACCTTCTGTTGGAATCGAGAGATCCGCCGTCAACGGGACTTGGGTAGGCGCCGATTTCTCCAGTGCCACGATGTTCGGCAGACTGACGCCGAGCGCGATCGCGTCCGGGGCGCGCTCGATCGCGAGGGCGGAGGCCGCGGTCTCCACAGCTGCCGATGGATCAATCGCGACCCGACGCGAGACGCCGTCGCGCACATCCGGTGCCAGTGGCGCCGGGCCGCGCGGACCTTCCGCCACGACCACCGCGTCGAGGTTCACACCCGCCTCGGCGTTCGCGCTCGTGGGCAGGTCCGACGGCGATCGAAGCCGGCCCGGGATCGCCGGCGGGATTGCGAGCTGACCGGACTCCTTGCTCGCGATCGTGGGCAGCGCCGATTTGACGCTGGATTCGACCACCGATGGGTCGAAGCGGGCGAGTGTCGCCGCTTCGACCGGCGCATCCCGTCGGATGGCCTCGGTCTCGACCATGACCGTCGCTGCCTCTATTTCGTCGGGCGAGGCCTGATACTGCAGCTCGCGGATCATGGCGTCGGGGCGGAGCGTCGCCTCGGCAGGCCTGTTCACCGACGACTCTGACGGCGCCTCGACGCGCCCCGGATCCGGCGCGGGGATCGCAAGCAGGGCCAGGTTCTCAACGAGACGGCCGGGTGTCACCGCCCGGACTTGAGATTCCACACGAGAAGGGTCGACTGCCGCCATCGTCGTCGCGCTGGTCGGCCGCTCGCGTTCAATGCGTTCAGTTTCGAGACGCGCGGTGGGAGTATCCAATACCTCGCCCGGCACGGTCGAATCACGCTGCACCGGCCGCGTCGTGATCGCGGGCATCGTCACCTCAGTCTCGCCGATTGCAACCGCGGGCGATTCATATGGGGCCGCGACCTCACGGGCCACCACCCCTGCGACATTGATCCGCGCAAGATCCTGCTTCGTCTGCTGAGGCGTCGGCACGTCCACGCGTGACTCGACCGTCCCTGGATCGAGCATCGCCATGGACTCATCAGCCGACGTATCAGGGCGTGTGGGCGGCGCCTCAAGGACGGCGGTCATCACCTCGGGCGTGTCACTGGGCGAGGTAGCGAGGCTTCGCACGTCCCGCGTCGGCGCGGACGGCACGGTCAGGCCCGCCTCGACGGTCTGCTGCGCGCTGGAATCGTTCGGCGTCGCCGTTTCCGGTTCGAGCATCGCCGGATCGGGCATCGCGATCATGGGGCCGGGCTGGATCTGCGATCGATCGGGTGTTGCGTCCGGCGCCGCGTCCGCGCGCACGACTGAGCGCGCGTCGTCGATCGTGGCTGCTCCTGTCGCCGTGGGGATGGCGCTGGCGACGACGGCATCGTTCGGAGTTGCGGGACGCGATGCGACATCGCCCGCGTCTTGTGGCGACGGCGCCATCTGTGCTTCCACGACAGCGTCCGGCTCGGCCGGGCTGGGCGTGTCGAAGGCCGGCGCGTCGTCGGCCGGGGATGGCGCAACCGGCGCGATCGATTCGGCGTCGGGTGATTCAGAATCGGCGTCGGCGACGCGCTCCGGAGGCTCGGTCAGCTCTTCCTCGATGATCGTCTGCGCCATGGCGACCGTTGCGACCGCAGGGCGCGGGATGGAGAGCTGGTCCAGGCTGAGCCGGGCCTGCGATGCGGGCTCGGGCGTCTCGATCTGCACCGCGGTGAGCGACCCGCGGATCTGGGCGACCAGCTCACCACCGGAGCGGCTGATGAGCGCGACCTTGGTGCCGCTCGAAGGCTGGAGGAAGTCGCCGATCTGCGTCGAGACCGACCACACCGCCAGCACCGACGCCAGCAGAATGTGTATCAGCACCGAGAACAGCACGCACTTGGCCAGCAGGTTCAGCCGGTAATAGGCGACCTGGAATCGTTCGCTCGCCCACAGTCGTCGCAGCATCAGCAGCCCGAGCAATACAAGCGCAAGCAGGAGCAACACGGGCCAGAACGCGGACCACAGACCCTCCCAGTCCATCGCGGCCCTCGCGGCATCGATCTGCGTGAAGACCTCGCGCGAGGTCGTGCGGAAGATGTTGTAATCCGGCGGCGCGTTGTCGTCGCCTGGCTTCACGGCAACCTTGATGCCATCGACCGGCCGATCCGAACTGAACAAAAGTTCGAATCCGCCCAGGCCGAGCGTCGGATCAAGATCGTTGAACGGCGAGTTTACCGCGTGCCCGAGCCGCCGGGGCTGTTCGATCGTGCCGTCACGAATCCGCACGCGGAACAGGTCATACCCGCCCGTTCCGCCCGGCCGATCCGACGCGAAGTACAGGAAGCTGGCGAACGGGTTGACGACCGGGGCGCCCTCGTTGTGCGGCGAGTTGAGCGCGTCGACGGGGGACGCCGGCCCGAATCCGTCCGCGCTCACCGTGCTCGCGTAGATGTCATAGGGTTGTTGCAGGTAATCGTCGCGCAGCGTGGCTGGCCAGCCGTCGGCGAGGTCCGTCGTCCGCTCGCCGCGACGTGGGCGGTTCGAGGCGAAGTAGAGTGTCCCGCCGTCGGGCGATAGCGCCGGGCCATAGTCGTTGAACGGCGTGTTCACCGCCGAGCCGAGGTTCTCCGGCTCGCCCCACGTGCCGTCCGACTGTCGCGCGATGCGCCAGAGATCGAAGCCGCCGAAACCGCCCCTGCGATCGCTGTAGAACAGCAGCGTGGAGCCGTCGAACGACGGCGCCGGGCCCAGCTCATCCGCCTCAGTATTCACCGCGTCGATCGCCACGGGCTCGGTCCACCCGTGGGGCGTGCGCGTACTGAGGTAGATGTCTGCGTCCTCATCGGGTCGGCCGCGCACGAAGAACAGAGACCGCCCGTCGCCGGACAGGCGTGGTTCGTACTCATCGTCGGCGGAGTTGACGGGGTGTCCCAGAGCCCGGGCCGGCTGCCACAGGATGTCGCGGACGGGTGCCGAGCGCGCCGGCGTGCGGATGGAGTCGCCGTCGCTGTAGTAGGTCGCGTCCTGGATCGCGCGGTAGCGCCACACCCACGCCGAACCGAGCAGTCCCGCGACCGTCAGAGCCGTGCCGAGTATGACGAGCAGCGTGCGTTTCATTGGCTGGGAGTTCCCGGCGGGGGCTCTCTATCGGGTGGGCACGGTGTCGAGGAAGGGCTCCTGCAGGCCGGCGCCCTTGCACACGTCCAGGACGTTGATGATGTTCGCATAGGGCGTGTTGCGGTCGCCCCGCACGGTGACTTTCTGATCCGGATTCGCGGCAACCGCCTCGTGAATGAGCACGCGCAGGTCGTCGGCGGAGATCGTTCGCCCGGAGACGATGATCTCGCCGTCGGCGCCGACGTTGATGATGATCTCCCGAAGCGAGATGCTGATCGGTCCGGCCGAGACGGCCTCGGGCAGCGCGATCTGCATCTCGCGCTCAGTCTGGTGGAACGTCGTTGAGACCAGAAAGAAGATCAGCAGCAGGAAGACCATGTCGATGATGGGCGTCATCTCCAGTGTCGGCGAGGCGGGGGCTGACTTGTTCTTCAAGAGCATCGGGCGGATCCTCAGTCGGCCACGGTCGACTTCACGCCGCCGGGCGAGAGCGCCAAAGAGCCGTTCTCCGTGGACGAAACGCCGCCCGCGCGGGCGCCCGCCGCATCGCGATCGAAGTGCGACTCGACGAAGTCGATGATGAGCACATCCATCTCCGACACGCGGTGGTCGATGATGGACGCGATCAGGTTGTAGAAGATCAGGGCGGGGATGGCCACCACCAGGCCGGCCGCGGTCGTGATCATGGCCTCGTAGATCCCCGTCGCGAGCAATTCGGTCTTGCCCAGCGCGTCGGCCGAAGCCGCCACTGTCTGGAACGCCTTGATCATCCCGAAGATCGTCCCCACCAGCCCCAGCAGTGGTGAGACCGACGCGATCACCGACAGCACACGCAGATACTTGCGCAGCTTGAACAGCTCACGCTCGCCCGCCTCGGCGATGCGATTCTCGACCAGTTCGAGCGGCAGGCCTCGGCGAGACAGGCCCGCGGCACAGATGTTGGCCAGCGCGCTGCCGTCCGATTCGCACAGCTTGAGCGCCTTATTCGGATCATCAGGCGACTCCGCGATGACGCGCCCCAGACGCTTCAAGAAGCCCGGAGGAATGACGCGCTTCTTGCGCAGCACGATCAGACGCTCCGCAACCACCGCCAGCGCGACCAGCGAGCACAAGCCGATCGGAATCATGATGATCCCGCCCTTGCGGATGAAGTCCCAGATGGACTGCACCTGCACAGCGTCGGGCACGACGGCGCCGGGCTGGGTCGCGTCGGCCTGGAGCAGCATCGGGACGATCCAGGCCAGCCAATCACTCATCATCAGGCTATGCACCGAGCTGCTCCTTGTTGGTCATTCACGGCCGGCCCGGGCGCGTCCGATTCGTCGCGGCTTCCAGGCGCTGCGAGGCGAGGTGCGCCCATTCCGAATCCTCGAACCGCTCCACGACCTGCTGGAACTGGTTCCGGGCCTCGCCCATCCTGCCCATGGCCTCAAAGCATCGGCCGGCCTCATACAGTGCCGCGGCGCTCCATTCCGGGTACGCGTACAGAATGTCGACCCGCAGCAGTGCGGTCGCTGCCTCGTCATACCGCTTCGTGGCGAACAGGCACTCGCCGATCTGGAACTGGGCGCGGGCGGCGGTGGAGCCCTTGTGCCGATTCACCACCTCGCGATACACCGCGATCGCTTCGTCGTGCCGACCCAGGTTCTCTATCGCGTACCCGAGCCCGAACCTGGCCTGGAACCACAGCTCGCTGTCCCCGAAGCGCTCCAGATAGCGCCCGAAAAGCTCCCGGCTCTTCTCCCAGTGCTGCAGCGCGACGTGGGACTCTCCCAGCCTCAGCAGGCTCGCCGGATACGTCGGGTCGTTCTCGAAGTTGTCAACCACGCGCTGCAGGTGTGTCGCGGCGCGTGAATAGCGCCCGACCTTGAAGTTCGACTCCCCGCAGATCAGGCTGGCCGACGCGAGCAGGTCGCTGTGTTCAAAGCCCCTGACGAACTGATCCAGGTACGCGGCGGCCTGCTCGTACGCGCCGGATCGGTACGCGCACACGCCCAGTCGATACAGCGACTGCTCATCGATCTCCTCGGGCAGAGTCACCGCCGTGTCGTCTACCAGGGCGCGCACCTCGTGCAGGTGCGCAGCTGCGCGGGAGTAGTCCTCGGTGCCCATCTCGATCGCGGCCTGGTCCAGCAGCCCGTACGCCCTGATTGAAGGATCGAGGTCGCGATCGAGCAGCGCGGCGTAGGCCGACGACGCCTCCTCTGTCCGCCCGAGCTGCTTGAGGCACCACGCCTTCTCGTAGGCCACCGTGTCCATGAGCGCCGCCGAGACCAGCGCCGCCGACTCGACCTGCACCAGTTCCTCCAGTGCGTTCTCGATCCGGCCGACGCGCGCGAGCGCCACGGCTCGCCTGGCCCGGGCGGTCGGTGCGCGGCCATGGCCGGCGTAGTCGTCCACGACCTTCGAATACAGCGCGATCGCATCGTCGAGACGCTCGGACGACATCATTGCCTGCGCGCGCTGGAAGACGGCCTCGGCGATGATGTCGTCGTCGAATGCCGCCTCCTCGACGCGACCGTACAACTCCTCCGCGAGCGCGTAGTCCCGGCGTTGCATTGCGATAGCCGCCAGATGGTTCAGCGCGTGCGCAGCGAAGCGGGAATCGTCGCTTTCATCCAGCACGCGCGTAAACGCGGTCTCGGCGTGGTCGGTTCGGCCCAGGGCGGCATACGACTGACCCATCTCGAACAGAGCCTGCAAGTTGTGGGGACTCTGCGGGTGCTCATCGAGCAGGCGTTGAAACCCAGCGATAGCCTCGGTGTGCTGCCCCTGCCGCTGCATCGCCAGCCCCAGCTTCAACCGTGCGTCATCCGCCCCGGACTGCCCCGTGCCGAATCTCAGGTACGAGGCCAGCCACCACTGGGCGGCCGACCAATCCCCGCGCGCGAACACGCCATCGCCGAGCGCCAAGAGCGCCGGCCGAAACTCCGGATCCGTATCCTGCCCGGACACCGCGTCGGCGAGCAACGCCTCCGCCTCGTCGAACCGATCCAGCCGGTACAGCGACATCCCGAGTCGATACCGGGCTCGATCGATCTGGTCGTCGTCGGCGTGCTGGGCGATGAAGGCGCGGTAGGCGGCTTCGGCCGCACCGTACTCGCCAGCCAGATACTCGTTTTCCGCCGCGAGAAACGCCACTGCCGGGGCCAGCGCGTGCGACGGGTACTCACCCGCGAAACGCTGGCACAACTCACGGGCCGGGTCGTAGTCTCCCCCCTGGTGCGCGATGAGGGCCCGCAGGTACAAGGCGGCACCGGCCTGCTCGTGCAATGGATACTTCGACGCGAACGTCTCAAGGACCTTCGCGGCCTCGTCCGCGTCGCCGGCGCGGTGCAGCGACACCGCCCGGTCGTACAGCATCAGCGGCATCAGCTCGCTCCTGGGATACTGCCGGATTGCCTTGCGCAGCGCCTCGGCCGCCTCGTCGTACTGCCCAAGCCGCAGCATGGACTTCGCCGACCAGTACGCCGCATCATCGGCGAGATTCTCGGGCGCCACGGCCCGGAAAGAAGCCAGCGCTTCGAGCGCGCGCTCGAAGTCGCCCTGGTCGAACCAGACGCGCCCGCGCCGCAGGCTGGCCGCCGCAATCGACGCCGACTCCGGGTAACGTGCGAGCAGACGGTCAAGAGTCTCGCCCGCCTCATCGACTCGTCCCTGCCGGTGCAGGATCTGTGCCTGCCCGAGCAACGCGCCGGGCACGAACCGTTCCACGTTCTGTTCGATGACGGCCTGATACTGGCGCAGCGCGCGTTGAATCGACCCCGACCTGTGCTGACACTGTGCGAGCAGCAGCGCCGCGTGCTCGGCGAACTGCCCGTCCGGATAATTGCTGAGCATCGCCTCGAAGCGGTCGGCCGCCGGCGCGTACTGCTCCTGCGACATCTCCGAGAGCCCGGCGAACAGCTCGGCCCGTTCGCGGTACGGGGATTTCGGCCACCGCTCGGCCAGCACGGCCGCTGCCTCGACCGCGCGATCGAACCCCTCCTGGCGATATCGCGATTCGACGAGCGTGGCCGCCGCGTCATCCGCGTTGGGGTGATCCGGGTAGAACGCGATCAACGCCTCGAACGCAGTGCCGGCCGACTCGTAGTCGCCCTGCGCGAGCAAACTGTGCCCGCGCAGCAGCGCGACCTCCGGTGCGAATCGGAACGACTGCTCGTCCTGAATGGTGTCCAGCTCGACCAGCGCCTCGTCCAACCGCCCCAGCCGGTACAGGCACACCGACAGCCCGTACCGAGCGACGCGCGCCTGCTCGTACAGCCCACGGTTCAAGAGCCCGTTGCCGGTCAGATACGCCCGCAGTTCGTCCGGTTCGGACTGCGCGAACGCGGCGCCAGCCGACCAGCACATCGCCACGGCGACGGCAAGCAGGATCCTGTTCATGGGCCGATGCCCCAGTGCTCGACGCATTCGATGCCTCCCTCCGGCTCGGTTGCGATCCGTCGCGGGCTCTCCCATACCGGTGATCATACACGAAAGCCGTCCGACCCAGTTTCAGGGGTCGGCCGGCCTGCTTTGTTCGTGCTCGCTCGAAGCCATAGGGCATCGAACGTCGTCCAGGCTCAACGCGAGCGATCGATCTGGCGGATCCGCCGCTCGAGATCCTCCCCCTGACCCCGCAATACGGCCGCTCGGTCTTCCAAATCGACGATTATGGCCCTCAGTTGCGACAGGGTATCATCGAGGGACTTGGCCTCCTCCGAAGCCGCTCTGGCTTCAGCTTCTTTACGATCCAGAAGCTCCTGAAGTTGCCCGGCCTCGCCCTCAAACCGGTCTACTCCCCGTTTACCGGACTTGCGAGCAGCCTCCAGAAGCCGTTGCAGGTCGTCGCGCAGTTCGCCGGCCTCGATGCGGGCTTTCCCCAGCTGTCGCTCCAGCCGCGCCTTATTGACGCTCAGCGACCGTGCGTGGCGCTCAACCCTGCTCCGCGTGGCCTCGATCTTGTCACGCCCTTTGAGAATCGAGGCGTACTGGGCCGCGGCTTCAGAGGCCAGTTCGGTAGGATTGACACCGGCGCGCGCCGGCCGGGTGGCGATGCCCCGCGAGCGATCAGCCTGCGGCACGCCGCGACGCGCTGAGCCGCCCGATTCCCGGGCCGACTCCGGATCGATCATTCTGACGAATGCGCCGAAGATCTCATGCTGCCGTTTCGTGCCGTGCACCGTGATGCGGTCCTCATGCCGCTCGATCAGTACCGGGACGTCTTCGCGGGCCATCAAATCGGTCAGCGCCCGGAGTTTTCCCCGCGACAGCATATACGAGATCGCGATGCTCTCGCTGTCGTCTGCGCGATCGGTCGCGCGGTACCGGGAACGATCCGGAGGCACCGCGCGCCGGCCGGCTGCGGATGCTCCCGGCTGCACGTTTTGCCCGCCAGTCGCCCGCCCGCGCGCCCCGGAAGCCTGTACCGCGGCTTCGACGGCCTGTACCCGTGCGATGGCCCCTAGCAGGCCGCTAAAGAAATCAGCCCGGACAGCGCGATAATGAGTTGTGGCGGGCTTTGGCAAGGAGGCCTTCGATGCGTGGACAGGTTGACCGGCAGCAATCGATGTTTGTGGTGTTCAATCCCGAGGAGCGGATCCCCGACGATCATCCGCTGCGACCGATCAAGGCGTGGTGCGACCGCGCGCTGGCGGGCATGAGCCGCGACTTCAACCGGGCCTACTCGGCGCGCGGCCGCGACAGCATCCCGCCCGAGACCTTGATCAAGGCGTTGCTGATCCGGGCTGTGTTCAGCATCCCATCGGAGAGTCGTCTGTGCGAGGCGATCGAGTTCAACCTGCTCTATCGGTGGTTCATCGACTGGCCGCTCGATCGCAAGGCGTTCACGCCTGAGGTCTTCAGCATGAACCGCGATCGATTCGAGATGCACGACATCGTGCGCAAGTTCTTTGAGCGCATCATCGCCGAGGCGATGGTGGACGGGCTGCTCGACGGCGACCACCTGACGGTCGATGGCACACTGATTCGCTCGTTGGCAGGGACAAAGTCGATGAAACGGATCGATGACGACCATGAGAACAACGACGATCTCAACACATGGGCGGGGTTCAAGGGCGAAAGGATCTCGAACAAGACGCATCGCAGCGTGGTGGATCCCGAAGCGCTGCTGATGCGCAAGGGCGGCGGCGGGGCGCACCTGTCGCACTCGATGCACGTTTTGACCGACAGTAAGAGCGGCCTGTGCGTCGGGCTTGCGATCGACGCGGCCGATGGCCACGCCGAACGACGCAGCGCGCTGGCGATGATCGATCGTGTGCGCAGGCGGCATGGTGTCGTGCCAACAACGCTGGCTGCGGACGCGGGGTATGGAACGGGCGCGTTTTTGTGCGCGGTTGAAGATCGAGGGATCAGGCCACACGCGGCGATGCCGTCGAACCACATCGTTGGCGACACGGAACTTCACGAAGCGCGCAAACGCATGCGGGCACGACAACGCACGCGGAGCTACCACACAAGCCAACGTATAAGAAGGATGATCGAGCCGGTGATCGGCTGGCTGAAAGAGACTGGCGCACTGTCGCGAACGCGTTTCCTCGGCCGGCCGCGAATTCAAGACGACGCGCAACTGGTTGGAGCCGCGTGCAACCTGCTGCGAATGACGCGATTGAGCGGTGCAACCTGACCCGATGAACGAGAGCGATCCGGCTCCAGCCCCTCAATCCGCAGCGCGCGAACATCAAAGGGCAGCCCAGATGCCGCGATCGACCCGACCGATCGGCAGATTCGACCGCCAGCCACCACTCTTTAGCGGCCTGCTAGTGGGCCACTCAAGAATGCTCGTGGGTCGATCGGCATAGGATTGTCAATGCCCGCACCGTTCCATGACTTGGGTTTAGAAGTATGTACCCGCGTGCAACCGCACGATTCAGAAGCCGTCAGCTCGTGTGTCTCAGTGGCCTGCAAGTGCCGCCCGCAGTCGTCCAGGCAGCGATGGCGGCTCCATGAGGAAACGATGAGCGAGCCGATCGGCTTCAATCGGTCGGCGGCTCACACGGAATCGTATGTTGGATAACACGATACCAACCGGACGAATCGTGATAGCCGGGGGCACGGGATTCCTCGGCTTGAATCTGGCACGTTATCTTGCTTCCAATGACTGCGAAGTGATCTTGATCTCGCGTCACCCGCCTGCGAAAGACGGACCATGGACGCACGCCCGATGGGATGGACGAACCTTCGGTGAGTGGGCGAATCATCTTGATGGTGCTGCCGCCCTGGTGAATCTGGCGGGTCGATCGGTCGACTGCATCAAGACACCGGATCACTGTGACGAGATCCTGCGTTCGCGCGTCGAGGTGACTCGTGTGCTCGGTCAAGCGCTGCGGAGAGTACAGGCGCCGCCGCCCGTGTGGGTTCAAATGTCGACTGCGCACCGGCATGGCGACCCGCCTGAGGTGGTCTGCGACGAAGACGCCGCGTTTGGCTACGGACTGGCGCCGTTCGTGGGCCAGGCATGGGACGAAGCGTATGCACAGGCAGTTCTTCCTGACATGCGACAGGTGATTCTGCGGACAAGCTTTGTGCTGGGACGCAACGGCGGCGCACTACCACGTCTTGCGAAACTGGCTCGTTGGGGTCTGGGCGGCAGAGCGGGACACGGACGACAGGGTATGAGTTGGATACATGAGCATGATATGAATCGGCTCTTTGCCCGCGCTATTTCGTGCGACAAGATGAACGGAGCCTATCTGGCGACCTCTCCCCAGCCGGTCTCAAATGCTGAGTTCATGCGTGAACTGAGGCGGGCTTTGCGGATTCCGCTCGGGCTACCGGCCGCACGCTGGATGGTGCGGCTTGGTGCGCCGTTGATCATGCGCACGGATCCGGATCTGGCACTGTATGGTCGCTACTGCGTTTCGCGCCGATTGCGGGATGATGGATTCGACTTTAGGTTTCCCGACTTGGTATCAGCCCTGCAAGACCTCTACAGGACTTCAGCGTGAAGTGAACGAGTTGGATGCACCCTCAGGCGGGTTATACTGCCAGACCATTCCGATGGTGCCTGCAGTGGCACTCAAGCCACTCACGCCCCCGCCACTTTCTCCGACCCCACCCCTTCGCGCTCTTGGCGTTCTTCGCGTTGAACATTCCGAGAGTCGGCTCGGAGATCCGACCTACCTTCCCCGGCCCAGCCTTCTCGATTCCCCCTCCGCGACCTTCGCGTCACACTCTGCGCTCTCCGCGTTCAATCCGGCCGAACGTGCTACCCCAGAATGTCAGCTCAGAGAGCTAACCCACCTCGGAGATCCGACCTACCCCCTCCGCGACCTTCGCGTCACACTCCGCGCTCTCTGCGTTCAAAGAGTCGGCTCGGAGATCCGACGTACCTCAGAGGGTCGGCTCGGAGATCCGACCTACCTTCCCCTCCGCGACCTTCGCGTCACGCTCCGCGCTCTTTGCGTTCAAAGAGTCGGCTCGGAGATCCGACCTATCCCTTCGCGTTCTTCGTGAGCTTCGCGTTGAAATCCGGGTGGCGGAGAGCCCGCGCTGGCGCTTGGGCCTCTTTGGTGAGTGTGACACAATGTCGGCTCGGAGATCCGACCTACCTCTGAATGTCAGCTCGGAGAGCTGACCCACCTCGGAACGTCGGCTCGGAGAGCCGACCTACCTCGCATACAGTTGCCGAGCAAGGGAGCGGATGTGACCAGCGCCGACACCACAGCCACGATCGAGCTTCATGTAGAGGGCATGCACTGCTCGGCCTGCGCGGCCAGCGTGCAGCGGGCGCTGGCGGGGGTCGAGGGCGTCGCCGACGCGAGTGTCAGCCAGGGCGACGAGCTCGCCCGCGTCACGGGGACCGCGCTGCCCGAGGATCGGCTGCTCGAAGCCGTGCGCAGGGCCGGGTACACCGCGTCCGTCCGTGCTGGCGAGCGATCCGTCGCCGCCCAGCGCACCGAGATCGAACACCTCCAGCACACGACCGCCGCGCGGTGGCGACGCCTGCTGATCATCGGGGCCGTGGGCACCGCGCTGATCCACGCCATCCAATGGCTCGGCCCGCCGCTGGGCCTTGACACAACCGCCGTCAGGCCGGAGTGGGTGATCGCGGCCATCGCCACCTTCGTGCAGATCGTCGTCGGGTCGGCGTTCTACCGCTCGGCATGGTCGGCGGCCCGCGTGGGCAAGACCAACATGGACACGCTCATCGCCATCGGCGCCACCGCGGCGTATGTGCTCTCGTGGGTGTCCCTGCTGGG
>JADFGU010000040.1 GCA_022567535.1 Planctomycetota bacterium
TCGAGCCCGGGGTTCGACCGCACGGCGCTGCGAAGATCCGCGAGCGCGTTATCCTCTCGGCCGAGTCGTCGGTGCATGTCCGCACGCAGGCTCAGGGCGATCCAGTTCGACGGGTCGCGTCGCACCGCGGTGTTCAGATCCTGCAGCGCGTCGCCGAGCAGATCGTCGTCGCGCGCAAGCAGCATGGCGCGTTGGATGAACGGTTCCGGGCTCTCCGAGAAGCGCCGCACGGCGTCGTCGGCCAGGCGACGCGTCCGCTCGGCGTCGCCCTGGCGGTCCGCGCACTCGATCATGGCCAGCGTCAGTTGCATGTCCTCGATCCAGTCCCGGCCGGCCTGCATGATGGTCGCTTCGGCCTGCTCATACCGATCAAGCCTGGTGTAGCAGCTCGCCAGGGGCACCCGAACCCGCGGCGCGCCTGCGGACAGGGCACTCGTGAGCGGCTCGATCGCCTCTTCATATCGTCCAAGCTCGTACAGAAGCAGACCCATCGTTACATCCGCGTCGATGGCGTCAGGGTTCTGCGCATCGCGGGCCAGGGCCAGCACCGCCAGCGAGTCTTCAACCAGCCCCGCGTCGAATAGATACGACGCGTATGCGGCGAAGTCCGCGAAGCTCGGGCTCGCGCCGCTTTGCGATCGCGATTCGAGGTAGGCCTCGTACACCGCCCGTCCGCCGTCGATATCCGACTGCTTTCGGTGCAGCGCCGCGTCGAGGTTCACTGTCAGCAGATCGACCTCGCCGGTGCGCATCTGGTCGAGCAGCGCCCCGGCGTCGTCGAAACGCCCACTGTCGATGTACAAAGAAACCAGGGCGGAGTTGTTCGGCCGATCGCCCGGAACGCGGCTGCGGATCTCCTCCCGCCGGACCAGTGCCAGCTCCGCGTCGCCCTCGGCCGCCTCGAGATTCAGCCACGCGGAGAGGAATCTCCCGTCATGTTTGCCGATCGGCTCGTATTCGCGGGCGACACGGAGCGCCTCGCTGGTCGGGCCGGCTCTGACCAGCGCGTCCAGATACGCCAGGATTGTCGACACGTCCGACGGAGAGCGCCGGAGTGCTTCCTGAAACGAGTCGATTGCCTCGGAGTGACGACCCAGTTGCGACTGGAGCACGCCCATCATCCGCCAGGCGGCGGCGGGCGTTGTGGCGGACTTCGTGGCCTGCCGAAGCGTCGTGACCGCCTCGGCGACATCTCCGTGCGTAGCCTGCAGTCGCGCGGTGAAGCTTGCACCGTTCATGCGGTCGGCGTTCAGGGAGGACGCCTGGTCGGCCAGCCTTCGCGCGGTCGCGAAGTCCTCTCGACTCAGCGCGTCGGCGAACGCGACTTCGAGCACGACGAAGTCGTCCGGCGCCATCGCGATTGCACGGGCGAGTACGTCCGAGGCACGGTCCATGTCGCCCCGTCGCCTGGAGGCGTGATACTTGAAGATGAGTTTGAGGTGCTCGGCCGCGGTGCCCGCGTCGATCACATGGTAATCACCCTCGATCGTATCGGGCGCGGCGAGTCGGACGATCATCGTGTTCAGCGGCTCGCTGTCCGGGTACGTTGTGGACCAGCGCCTGGCGTCCTCCAGGGCTGTGGCACGATCGCCGCTGACCAAGACCAGGTTGATCCGACTGACCACGAGCGATTCATGCGCCTTGGCGTCATCCGGGGAGGAGGGGTTGAGGCTGCTGAGCGCCGCGTCGATCACCGCGATGGCCGCATGGACGTCCGGCGCCACGCCACCCTCGCCCGTGGCAAGTTTCTGCGCTCGAATGAGCGCCGCACGAACCGGGTCGGTCGCGTCGAGTATCGCCGGATTCTCGAGCGCCCGCAGATCGTCCAGCAGCGAACGGGCGAGCTCGCTTTCGGGATCGATCCGCAGTGCGGCTTCGGCGGATTCCCGGGCGCTCTCGTAGTTGTTCAGCGCTGCTTCCACTCGGGCGAGCGAGATGAAGTTGGTGAGCACGTGCGGCTGCAGAACCGTGAGCTCACGGAGCGCGTCACGAGCGGAGCCGAACTCATTGTTCCGCAAATAGATGCTGGAGAGCAGATGGAGGGCCATCACGTCGCGCCCCCCGGCGATCTCGTTGTACAGCGTGAGTTTCTGCTGGGCGGTCGTGAAGTCGCCGACCGCGTAGGCGATCTTCCCGTCGATCAGTGTCAGGCGCGGGTCGTTCTGGCGCACGCTGGCGGCGACTTCAGCCCGCCGCTGCCTGACCACCCGGAGCGCGTCGGGCTTGTCCGCCTCATCCGCGCTGTCCCAGATCATCAGGGCCGTGTCCGTCCGCGCGACCTGTGCGTCGTCCTGGAGCAGCATGAGGATTATGCCGTTCATGCTCACCGAAGGCCATGCCAGCTCCGCGATCTCTCCATACAGGTCCATGGCTCGCTCGAAGTCTCCGGCATCGCGGGAGAACATCGCCCGCGCGCTGAGCAGCGCAGGCTCATCGGGCCGATCGGTCAGCAGGCGATCGACCAGCTGCGCGGATCGCTCCGTTTTTTCGGTGATGAGTTGCTCCAGCCTGGCGGCGTTATCGACCAGGAACGCGTCGATGGTCTCGGTGGGCGTCCGGTCGAGCACGTCGAACAGCAGATCGAGCGGCTCAGAGAGGCCCTGCGCGATCGTTCGGCGCGCGTTGATCAGCTCGATTTCGCGCAGCTCGGCGTCGAGTTCGCTCTGCGCCATCACGTACGTGAGCCGGATGCGATGGGCTCGGGCCGTCGCGTCGTCCGGATGGGACGCCAGGAAGGAATCGATGGTGTCTGTGGCGCGTTGGGCAAGCTCGACGGCTGCCTCGCGGGTTCGGCGAGACTCCATCAGGAGAATCGACTTTGAGTGGTAGAACCGGGAGAGTTCAATCGCGGCGCGGGTATCGTCGGGGTCGATGCGCAGGGCTGCCTGAAGATCCTGCTCGGCCTGATCGACGTCGCGGTCCCGCTCGAAATCGGATCGATCGCCCGAGAGGTTCATCAGTGCCACGAGCGCGAAGCCCCGGTATCTGCGCAGCATCTGCCACTGCGCGTCCTCGGCGTCGTCCTGCTCGAAATAGCCGAGCGCCTCTTCGGTGACCGAGGCCAGGGAGTCCCACGACGCTCGCCCGGTGAACCAGCGCGCCAGCGTGTAGCGTGCCTGGAGGTAGCGGTGGTGCGAGTCCACGTCGGTGCGCAGAATCGTCGCGCGGGTGTATATCGCGGGGAGCAGCTTCTCCCAGTAGGCGCTGGAGTAGGCGGTCGGCTTGTCCGGCGTCCAGGCCTGGATGGCCTGCGTGTACTTGTCGAGCCGGACGATGTTCGACCGATCGTGGTTGTACGCCTTGCCGTACACCTTCATCGCGTCTTCGTACAGACCGGCCGCCATCAGCTGGTCGCCCTCTCGTTCCAGTTCGGGCCCGGTGTGGCTGAGCACCCAGATCGCAACGCCGGCGACCATGGCGAACACTCCCGCCACCGAGGCGGACAGGAGCACGACAAACTTGACATTCACTCGCGACGCCATGGGCTCGCTCCATTACATCCGACCCGCTCCAAGCCGGTCGGCACAAGAAGGGTTATCGGTTCGGGCCTGGATCATCTTCTCCGGCACTGGCCGCATGCTGAGGTTTGTTGGCCGGCCACAGCCCCAGATCCACCTCCACCCAGTCCGGGATGCAGAACATGATGTCCCCGATGAGGTCATTGAACAGGCTGGACGCCAGCTCGCCAAAGTTCTCGACCGACGTGACGGACTGGGAGGTGAACTGGACTTTCATGTAATACGCGTAGTCGTCGGAGAGATCGAACGCCAGCAAGCGTACGCCCTCCGCCCGCGCGACCGTGCCGCCGTTGGCGATGAAGAAGTACCCCGCGTACAGCGTCTGCCCCGTGCGGTCGTCTATGAAGTTCATGGCCCGCATGGTGATCTTGTCCGGATTTCGCGGCAGCGTCACACGGGCGCCGCCGGTGATGCCGTACTCGCTTGACGGGCGCATGGTGAACACGAGGCCCTTCCAGTCGTCGCGGACGTCCTGGCGTTCGAGCCAGGTCGAATCGTCAAGTGTGATGGGGACGCGCTCGTCGAGCCCGCCCGGTCTGAGCCCGGCTCCAACGAAGCAGCGGTCCGGAACGTGGGGGACGGTGTCGATCATCCCCGTGTAGTACGCGATGTGCAGCTGGACGGTCCGCGGCGCCTTCTGATCCGGCGGGTTCTTCTCCATGTACATGCGCGTGAGATAGTTGGTTGTTCCCAGCTCGTCCACGATCTCGGCCGACTCGACATGATCGGTTCCGACGCGGATCCAGCCGGCGGTTTCGGTGGGCAGCGCGTTGAGCTTGAGCCCGCTGCGCGGGTAGATCGGCTTCTTGGTGAGATAGACGTGGGCCGCCTCGATGGCGAAGAACAATCCGACCGCGCCGGCCGACAGCAGCCCGACCGCCACAAGAAACGCGGGCTCACGCAGCGCGTTTCGCGTCATGTGGCCACCTCGGGCGACTCATCAATGACCGCCCGGTTCAGAGCCCAGACCACGAGCATGAACGCTCCGAGCCCGGGGACGAGCAGGAGGGTTCCGATCAGCGTGTGAGCCCCGCCCGAGGCCAGCTCGGGATCGACCTGCATCAGGAGCCCGAGGATGACGACGCGCACAATGTTCAGCACGATCGCCACCGGGACCGCGAGCATGACCAGCGCGACGCGCTGCCACCAGTATGGGCACGACAGCAGGGCCACCGCCGCCGCGAGCGCCAGAAACGCGACGACCGTGCGCATACCCGAGCACGCGTCGGCGACGTTCATCGGGTTGCCGTCCACGTAGATGAGGTTGCCGTTGACCACGACGTCGAAGCGGAACAGGGCGCCGAGCACCTCCAGGACGAACCCCGCCCCGGCCGAGGCGATCAGCTTCAGGGCGAACGTCGCCTTCTCCATCACCTGCTGCGAGATGGTCACGGCGAAGCCGAGGTAGGCGATGGCGGGGAACAGCATCGTCATCATCGACGGGCCCAGCAGCATTAGCGCGAGCCCGAAGATGGTGAGGATCATCGAGCCGCCCTGCAGCATGTGGTTGGGGATGACGATGATGAAGAAGAAATAGCACGCGATGCCGACGATCACGGGCAGGACGCCGGGCCAGAAAACTTCACGGGGCGTGCGGGCGATCCGATCGCGCTGGCGCCAGAGGAGGAATGCGGCGATGAAGGGGATGAACCAGGCGTGTCCCCAGTCCTCACTGTACTTGAAGCTGAAGTCGTTCTGCTTGAGCATCCACCGGAAGAAGACGAGCACGAGTGCCGCCGCCAGGACCAGGAACATCGCCATGCCGACCGGCTCGAACACGCCGAGTCGGTCCGTCGGCTTCGGTGTGGCCGACTCCTGTCTGGCGGACATGCTGGTCATCCCGTTCTCCGGTATGGGCAGCAGTGGCGCTTCCCATCGGCGTATTACGTCGCGCCCATCGAGGGGTTCAGGTGGTCAGGGCCCCTGTGGCGAGTGGGTTCACCCAGACCGAACAAGCCGCCCAGACAGGGGTCAGTTGCGGAAGTTGACCGGCGGCGCGCCGAACACGTCGTTGCCGAAATTCCGATCCAAAAGAAACCCGAACCCGTACGTGGCGCGGAATCCGTTCCGAATCACCGCCATCGGGTAGGCCCAGAAGTTCGAGCCGATGGTGATGATGTCATCGCGCTTCAGGTAGATGTCAGGCTGGGTCCGCTCGACGATGGCGCGATAGTCCAGCTGGATGGTGGCCTGTCGGCCGGTGGCCAGCACGCGCGTGAGGTCGAGGCGCTCGGGGACGGCCAACTGGCCCAGCCCGCCGGCTGCGATGATGACGCGCTCAATCGTCAGCCCGTCCACGAGGTTGAACGAGCCGGGCCTGGTGATCTGACCGCCGAGATACACGAACCCCCCAGGGGCGGCGGGAACGCGGATGATGTCGCCGGGCCGAATCACGATGTTCTCGGTCGACCGTCCGCTGAGCAGCTTCTGCACATTGATGCGAATCACGCGTTGGGTGACGAGGTCCTCCAGCCTTATACCGCTCTGCAGCCCTTCCAGACCCTCAAGCACGTCCTCCGGGGCGCCGGCCGGGCGGCGCATGACCTGCACCCAGCGCCCGTTGAGATACATCCACGAGGTCTCGCCGGCCTCGGGTTCGAGCGCCGGCATCTCGGGCTGGTCGGCCTGTTTCGGCTCCGGCTGGGCGGGGTCGATGAGGTCGATGGGGGGCGGTCCGGTTGGCTGATCGGGCTGATCAACCCGGCGAACCGGCGCCACGGTCGTATCGCGATCGGAAAGCGCGGCGGGCGAGCCGCCACCGCCACCACCCGGCTTGGTGAGATCCTCGATAATCTTGAGCAGATCCTCTCCCTTGGGCGTGGGGGTCTGCTGTGCTGGGGTGGTCTGCCGGCCCGGAGCTCCTGGGGGCACCCCGGCCGCCTCTTCAGTCAGCGGGATCTGGCGGATCACGAAGACTTCAGGCGTCGCGGATTCGAGGAACCACCCGGCACCGGCGAGGGCTTCCAGGATGCGGTAGTCCGGCTTGGGCAGGAAGTACTGGCCCGGGCCGCCGACCGTCCCGATGACCGTGAAGCTGTCCTGCCGAGGCGTGACGATGTCGACCGACACCAGCCCCTCGCCGACCAAGGGCACCATCGCCTCCACGATCGCGTCCCGGGTCTGGTCAGGGGTGAGGCCTGCAACGAAGATCGCACCGAGTTGCGGGATTCGGATGGAGCCGCGGGCGTCAACGATGAGGTTATACTGGGCCGCCTGATCGGCGATGGGGATATCCCAGACGACGACGCTGAGCTGGTCGCCCGGGCCGATGCGGTATTCATCGATTTCCGGGATCAGGTCTTCGGCGGTGGGCTCGGTGATCTGGACGAGTTCGTCCTCGGCGCCCTCGATGGCTGCGATGCGGCTGAGGATGGGCACCTCGACGGGCGTGTGCTCCCACCGACCCACAACGCTGGAATTGTTGAGAAACGAGTCCGCGTTGCACCCGGCCAGCAAGCCGACTGCGCCGAGGCCCAGGGCCCGGCCCAATGTGCTGTTTCGCGTGCTGCAGGTCCGAGTCTGTGGTGCAATCGGATGGCTCACGGCCTCGCTCCTTGATGGGCGCCACGTCCGTACCTGGCACCCGCGGCTCGATTCTGTGCCCGGCTCCGCCGGAGCGTTGCTGCCTGGACTCGATCGCCCCGGGGGCCAATGCCCCGGACGATGAGCGATCTTCGCACGCCCGGGCCGGTCGTCAACCCGGCCGGGTGCGGTCATACAGGATACCCGGCATGGGCCGACCCCCGATCGGAACGGTACATACGGACTAGAAGGATCGACCGTTCGAGCCGGCGAGGTTAGGCCCGAACACCCACAGACAGTCGGTTCCTGGGTCGGTTATCGGTTTGCCGGGGTCCCGTCGGACCGATTATGCAGTCCGGGCCGCAACATCCGCGTCCCTAGACTCCGGTGAGCATGAGCACGAGCACCCAGGGCCAACCTCGCAATCTTTCGACACCCCGGCACCGGGTGCGCCCGGGCGGGGATCCCATGCGCCGCATGGACCGGCCGCTGTTCAGCCTCTCCCAGATGGTCCTTGACAACGCTGAAAACGGGGTTCAGCGTCTGGCGCCCAAGCGCAAGCCGGACTGGCTGAGGGCCAGGATTCCCGGTGGGCCGGGATACCGCAAGCTCCGGCACATCATGGATCAGCACCACCTCCACACGGTCTGCGAGGAGGCGCGGTGCCCGAACATGGGCGAGTGCTGGGCCCGCGGCGTGGCCACGATCATGATCCTCGGCGACACCTGCACCCGGGCGTGTGGGTTCTGCAACGTCAAGACCGGCCGCCCGCCCGTCCTGGACCGGGACGAACCGCGGCGCGTCGCGCAGAGCCTGATCCTGATGGGGCTCAAGCACGTCGTCATCACGTCGGTCAATCGGGATGAGCTTTCTGACGGGGGGGCCGGGATCTGGGCCGAGACCATCATCCGCACCAGGGAGGCTTGCCCGGCGATGACGGTGGAGGTGCTCATGCCCGACTTCGAGGGAGATCCGGCGGCCCTGCAGATGGTCATCGATGCCGGGCCTCACATCATCAACCACAACATCGAGACCGTTCGGCGGATGTACCCGGCGGTGCGCCCCAGCGCCAAGTACGATCGATCGATCGAGCTGCTTCGGCGGGTGAAGGAGCAAGGGGGGGTGGCCAAGACCGGGATCATGGTCGGCATCGGCGAGCGTGACGCCGAGGTGCTCGCGTTCATGGACGAGGTGATCGAGAAGACGAGCCGGCACGACGGGCCTTGCCGGGAGGATCCGTGCGACATCCTGACGATCGGGCAGTACCTTCAGCCGACGCCCGACCACCTGCCCATCGATCGGTGGGTCCACCCGGACACGTTCGAGAAATACCGGGAGGAAGGACTCTCGCGCGGGTTCAAGGTCGTCGAATCCGGTCCGCTCGTGCGCTCGAGCTATCACGCCGACACGCAGGCGGACGCTCTGCGCGTGATCGAGACAGCCCCGGTCTAGTCGGAATCGAGGCGAGGATTCGATCTCGGCACCCGAATAAAGCCGAGCGGTGGTATAGTCCGAGCCGATAACACCGAAAAGGGGCACGGCGACGTGTCCGCACGCAGAGAGGCAAAGGAAGATCAATGACCAGAGATCGGATCAGACTGGTGGAGGCGGCCGCGCTGGTCGCCGGGCTGACACTGTCCGGCACCTGTCCGGCCCAGAATGAGAGGGTGTTTCCCGAGCCCGAGCCGTCCGGGATCCAGCCGGACGACCAGGGCGCCGAGATGGACTACGGGCTTACGGCCGGGGAGTACTGGTTCGACCTGTGGTCGGAGTTTTCGCCGTCCGGTGAGCTGGGCGACGGCGACGTCCAGACCTGGCGTACGGGGGCGGAGCTGGGAGCGATGTACCCGCTCGGGCCACGCGATCGGCTCTGGATTCAGTTCAGGAGCGAGTACACCAACTCGGACTTCAAGAATATCGACGAGTTCGTGCCCGACGGCGATCTGTACAACAGTCTGCTCGAGTACACGCTGTCGGTGACCTCGACGACGGCGATCAGCGATCGCTGGTCGGTGCTGCTGCGTGCGTCGGGCACGTCGGCGGGAGAAGCGCACGCGGATTTCGACGAGACGGTCACGTTTCGAGGCGTCGTCGGCGCCGCGTACACCATCAACTCGAACCTGCAGATCGGTCTGGCCGCCGCCATGGGCACCCGGCTCGAAGAGGACACCGCCTTCGTGCCTCTGCCGTTGATCGACCTTCAGTACGAGATCGACGAGCAGTGGCGTGTGGAGCTCAGATCGTTCACCGGCTTGAAGGTGACCTATGCGCCGGCGCCCGCGCTGGATCTTTCGCTTCGCGCCACTTGGGAATACACGGAGTATCGGATGGACCACGATGGGCCATTCGCGGGCGGCGTGTTTCGCGAGCTCCGCGTGCCGGTCATGCTCGAGGCGGACTGGAAGCTGCACCCGCAGTTCGTGCTCACCGGATCGATCGGGCTCAACCTGCTGCGCGAATGGGAGTTTGACGACGACAACGGGAACAAGTTTTTCAGCACCAGCGTGAACAACGACATGGTGCTCGGGCTTGGTCTGACCTACCGGTTCTGACCCGGCACGGGCTTTGTCATCGAGGGGTCTCGACGCCGGGATCGACGGCGGGGTCGGGCCCTCTGCCGTACGGCGGGGCGTCCACGAGGTACGCACGCGTAATGACGGGCGGGTCCACGGTGGGCTCGTCCCCGGGAACCTGGGGCTGGGGAGTCTTTGAGATGTCGATGATAACGTCGGCCCCGGCGACGGCCTCGCCGAAGCTGGTGTAGCGGTTGTCCAGGGCCTGCGTTCCCTCGCGGCTGAGGCAGATGAAGACCTGCGAGCTGTTGCTGTTCGGGTCGTCCGAGCGTGCCATCGAGATCACGCCGAAGTCGTGGGGCAGGAGGCTGGGTTCGAGGTCGATGAAGTACCCTGGTCCGCCCGTGCCCACGCCGAGCGGGTCGCCCATCTGTATGACAAAGGGCCTGGGGCCGAAGCGCGTGTTGGCCTGCGCCACGATGCGGTGAAAAGTAATGTCGGTGTAGAACCCGCCCTGGACGAGCGAGAGGAAGTTCCAGACGGTGTTGGGGGCCTGGTCCGGCCTCATGCGGAACTCGATGTCGCCCCTGTCCGTTTCCAGCACGACGTGTTTTTCGGTGTAGGCGCGGAATCCTGAGAACACGCGGGGGCCGGGGGGATAGATGGGCAAGCGGTTTCCGTCCAGGCGTGTGGCGTACTTGGGGGTGATCGTCGGCTGGAGCACGACCGCGGGACCGACCATGTCGCTCCCGATGTGCAGCTGCGCGTACATCAGGTTGGGTTCGCTGTCCTCCCAGAGCAGCGGGAACAGACCGGCGAGGTCCACGGCTCCTTCGAGCACGTCCGCCGAAGCGATCTCGTCGCCGGTCACCGCCGCGAGCAACGAGACGGAGAGGATTCCGGTCATGCCGTCGGGCACGGCGACGGTCATGGGGATCGCGCGGGCCATGCCGTAGTACGTTCGGTCGGGCGAAAGCTGGGCCCGCGATTGAGCCGCTGCCAGCGCAATCAGCACGAGGCTCACGAGTGTTGGAGAGACCCGGCATCGGATCGGTATGTGGTGCATGTGTGCGTCTCCGGAACCGTTGAAGTTCGGCAGCGACGATGGGGTGTCGAGCACGATAGCGCGGTATCGCCGGCGCGTCAGGCGTCACCGGGAGCGAATTCAGGCATCGTTGTGGAGGGAAACCAGAGGCGTTCTACCGTGGTCCCTTGTCCAGCCGCCCCCAGATACGACGCATGACTTCCAAGGGAATCATGGAGCCGGTCTCGCCGGGCAGTTGGTCCGCAATTGATCCCCCAGAATAATACCAGAAGACGGAGGTGTCGGCACGGAGGACATTCGTGCCGATCTTGTGGTTGAAGTCCGACCGTGAACTCATGGCATCGGCCACCAGCGCCGTCGAGCTGGGGTGGATGTCCGATAGGATCATTCTCCCCGAAGCGTCCTGTCCGCGGTAATGGTAGTTGCCCTTGATGATGCCGCTTCCGACGTTCTGCCACGCGCTGGCGTAGCGGTGCAAGGTGTGCTCGCTGGTGTGTGATGGGCAGTAGAAGACCCCTGGGGTGGTGAGATAGTCCTGCCCGGCGAGGTGGCCCAGCCCGTCCCAGTTATTGCGCAAGGCGTAGCCCATATTGGAGTGCAGGTAGAGGGTGATCATCTCGTGCTGGGTTCTGCGCGCCCTGGCGGGATCGAGGAAGACGCTGGCCGGGATCCGGCCGCCGTGGCCATCGGCGAACATGTTGATGGCCAGCCCGATCTGGCGCTCGTTTGAGGCGCAGACAACACGGCGGGCGATCTCTCGCACGTGTGTCAGCGAGGGCAGCATCAGGCCGAGCAAACCCAGGATGACCGCGAGTGATACAAGAACGTCGAGCAGGCTGAACCCGCCCCGTCGGGATAATCTCGTGCCGCATGAAGCGGCCGGCGCGTGCTGATGTTGGGATCGGTTCGTGCGCACAGTCGCCTTCCCGGTCTAATGCGGGGCCACACCGCCCCAGCCGACCTTTTCCGGTCGTGGGTGCGGCTGCCCGACATCACACCTTACACACTCGTCAACACCGGCACAAGGGGCAATTCTTGCCTGCATCTGATAAACTGTGGAGAAAGGGCGAAACACCTGAACAGAATGCTATCATAACTGGCGCGGTGCGAAACTCCCCGCTTGGCGCCGAGGATCCAGACCTGCCCGGCCGGCGTATATTGCCATGAAGGCACCCCGTCGTGGAGTGCCGCTGGGAGGCCCGCACAGTGAATTTGGTGCCGCGGCCATGAACCGTCCGACGAATCAAGGTCAGATCGATCTGGACCTGATGCACCGTGTGGCAACGGATGATCGTTACGCGGTGGAGAATCTGTACGATCGTTTCGGATCGCTGGTGTACCGGATGGCATACCAGGCGATGCCGACGCGGGCCGAGGCTGAGGACGCGGTTCAGGAGGTGTTCGTCCGGTTGTGGCGTACAGCGGATCGGTACGACCCCAAGCGGGCTGCGCTGGTGACGTGGGTGATGCTGATCACGCGGCGGCATCTGGTGGACAAGCTGCGTCGCCGGCAGGCGCGTGTGCGGGCCTCATCGCTGGACGAGGCGAAGATCGGTCAGCGGTCGGTCGGGGGCATCGCCGCCGGGGCCGGGCTGGAGCGCGACGAACGATTCGTGGCGCTGCTGGAAAAGATCGAGACGCTGCCGGAGTTGCAGAAGACGGTTGTGATGCGAGCGTACCTGGGAGGGCAAACGCTCCGACAGATCGGCGAGGAGTTGAACACGCCGATCGGGACCATCAAGTCCGCACTGAGTCGAGCGCTGGTTCGGCTTCGTGAGCGTGCGGGAGAGGAAACATTGGCATGACGACGCTGGAAATGATCGAGAACGCGCTGCTGGACGCCATGGGGCTGCTGGACGAGGGCGAAACACGGGAGTTTGAGCGAGCCTTCGCTTCGGCCTCGTCTGCGGT
>JADFGU010000041.1 GCA_022567535.1 Planctomycetota bacterium
CTCGTGCTACGCCGATTGCGATCTGTCCGGTGCGCTGGACATCTTCGACTTTCTCTGCTTCCAGAACAGCTTCGTGCTCGGCGAGCCGTACGCCTGCGGCTGCGATCCAGACCCCGCCTGCGACATCTTCGACTTCCTTTGCTTCCAGAACGCGTTTGTGGCGGGGTGTCCGTGAGAAGAAGCGACGTAGCGACAGAGCGACGAAGGGGGGAAGAGATGAAGAGACGGAGTGACGAAAACAGAGCCCCCTGCGCGAGCAGGGGGTCCTTCTCCACCTGCCATCTGCTGGGAGAGACGGAGAGACGGAGAGACGGAGAGACGGAGTGACGGAGTGACGGAGTGACGGAGTGGTGAAGCGGCGAAGAGACGAAGGGGCGGAGAGACGGATAGATGAAAGGGCGGGTGGTCAATGGGGCGGAGGGATCCGAGCCTTCGCCCGGGGCGGGCTCAGACTCGGCGTCCGTGTTGGTGCGGGCGCGAGAGGTTGATGGAAACCGATGTGGGCAGTGACCTTGCGGGCCGGGCAGACCCGTCCGGGGGGAGGCGGGCAGAAACGCCGTCTTGGATGTTCGCTGATTGTCAGTTCCGGTTGAATCGGCACTGCTGGCTGAAAACCGCCGCGCGGACCGGCCTCGCCGTGAGGTTGGCCGAGTGCCGCGTGCCCGCTGGCGGGCGGACCAAAGGAATCCGCTGGCCGGACGCGCCGGGGCAGGTCGGGTCGAAAAAAAAACTGTTGAGAGTCAAAAATACCCCTTGACGCGCGGCCCGATGCGCGTAATGATATGGCCACTGAGTTGATGGGGGCACCCCCGGAGACTCGGTTGACAAGCCCCATTTCCCCGCCGCTGCGACCCGGCTGCTTATGCGGCCGGGTCGCGCTTTTGGAACCGGGTAATCCCCGCATTTCGTCGGGCCTCATCCGCCGCGTTTGCTGCGCGCGAGGGCGCATCGGGTGTATTCTTGTGCGAGATGGGAGATCCCCGCCACACCCCGGCCATGCGCCAGTACTTCCGGTTCAAGCGCAAGCACCCGGACTGCCTGCTGATGTTCCGGATGGGCGACTTCTACGAGATGTTCGATGACGATGCAGTCGCCGCCAGCCGGGCCCTCGGTCTGACGCTCACGGAACGAACGGCGGGAGTACCCATGGCCGGCATGCCCCACCACCAGCTCGAGCCGTACGTCCGTCGGCTCATCGCCCAGGGATTCCGCGTCGCGGTCGCGGACCAGATCCAGGATCCCAGGGAGGCCAAGGGCGTGGTCGAGCGGGCGGTGACGCGGGTCTTCACGCCCGGCACGCTGGTGGACGACGAGCTGCTGGCCGAGGGCGGCGCCACCCGGCTGGCGGCGATCGCGCCCGGCGTCGACGGATCGCTCTCGCTCGCGGCTGTCGATGTCTCGACCGGCGCGTTCACACTCTTCGCGTGTCGTCAGGCTGAGCTGGCCGACGCGCTGATGCGCCGAGCTGTCGGCGAGGTGCTGTTTCCCGACGAGCACGCGCTGCGCGAGCCGCTCGAGCGGGCGATCGAAGCCGCCGGCGCCTCGGGCACGCCCAGGCCCGGGTGGCAGTTCCGCGCAGGCGAGGCCGAGGAGGCGGTGCGCGGCGTGTTCGGCGTCGCCAGCCTGAGCGGGTTCGGCATCGACCAGGGCGATCCGGCGATCATCGCCGCCGGCGCCATCGTCCGCTACCTCCAAGAGACGCAGACGCCCGGCGCGGGATCGGGCGACGGCCTGCACGCGCGGGCCTCGCTCATCCACCTGCGCCCGCCCGTGCGCGAACGCGATGAGGACGCCTGCGTGCTGGACGCGACCAGCCTGCGGGCGCTCGAGGTCGAGCGCACGATCCGCGGCGGCGAGACCGCCGGGTCGCTGCTGGGCATCTTCACTGGCAAGGACGGCTGCCGAACGGCGATGGGAAAGCGGCTGCTGCGCGAGTGGCTCAGGCGGCCTTCGGGCCGACTCGACACGATCGAGGCCCGGCAGCGGTCCGTCTCGGCCCTGGTCGAGGATCGCACGCTCGCGAGCACGCTGGCCGGGGCGCTCGGGCCGGTGCAGGACGTGTCGCGGATCGCGGCCCGACTCGCACTGGGCCGGGCGAGCCCGCGCGACGTGGTCGGACTCGGTGATTCGCTGTCCAGGCTCGATGCGCTGCGCGACGCGGCGGACGCGACCCCCGCGTTCGCCGAGCAGCACAGTCGGCTGGGCGAGATCCGCGACGATCTGTCGCCGCTGGCCGAGCGGATCAATTCGACCTGCGTCGAGCGCCCGCCGGCGCACCTGCGCGAGGGCGGACTGGTGCGCGACGGCGTGGACGCGGAGCTGGACGAAGCGCGTTCGCTAGAGCGCGACGCGGGTGCATGGCTGGCCGAGTATCAGGCCGGACTCATCGCCGAGCACAAGCTGCCGAACCTGAAGGTCGGGTTCAACCGGGTGTTCGGGTATTACATCGAGCTACCGGCCGCCCAGTCGGTGCGGGCCCCGGACATCTTCACGCGCAAGCAGACGCTCAAGAACGCCGAGCGGTACATCACCCCCGAGCTCAAGGAGCACGAGAGCAAGGTCATGTCGGCCCAGTCGCGGGCTCTTGAGCGCGAGCGGCGGATCTTCGACGATTTGTGCGCCGCCTCGGTCGAGCAGATCCCCACGATCCACAGCTTTGCCGACGTGGTCGCCCGGCTGGACGCGCTCGTGTGCCTGGCGGATAAGGCCTCGCGGCGAGGCTGGGTCAGGCCCGAGATCGTTCAGCGGCCCGTGCTGGACATCACCGCCGGGCGGCATCCCGTGCTGGACGAACTGCTCGGCGACGGGTTCGTGCCCAACGACGTGGCGCTGGGTGTGGAAGGCGACGGCTCGTCCGCGGCGTCGGTGGCCCTGATCACCGGGCCCAACATGGCTGGCAAGAGCACGTTCATCCGCCAGTCGGCACTGCTGGTGCTGCTGGCGCACGCGGGGTCGTTCATCCCGGCCCAGCGCGCTGTGATCGGGCTGACCGACCGGATCTTCACGCGCGTCGGGGCTGACGACGCACTGCACAGCGGGCAGAGCACCTTTATGGTCGAGATGACCGAGACCGCGTCGATCTTGAATAACGCGACAGAACGCTCGCTGATCGTGCTGGACGAGATCGGGCGCGGCACCAGCACGCTGGACGGGCTGAGCCTGGCGTGGGCGATCGTGGAGTATCTGGCCGAAGCGACGAAGGGGGAGAAGGGGAAGCAGAGGGAGGGGCCTCGGGTATTGTTTGCGACGCATTATCACGAGCTGACGGAGCTCGAGGAGCGGCTGCCGGGGCGGGTGAAAAATCTGCACGTCGCTGTGCGCGAGTGGGGCGACGAGATCATCTTCGTGCACCGGATCAGGCCCGGAAGGACGGACCGGAGCTACGGCGTGCACGTGGCGAAGCTGGCGGGCGTGCCCGAGGCTGTGACGAAGCGGGCCCGCGAGGTGCTCGAAACGCTCGAGGTGCATCACGCCTCGCCGGATGCCTCAGCCGTGACCGAGCCGACGAGCGACCAGCTCGCGCTGTTCACCCAGCCCAAGCCGCACCCGGCCGTGGGCGAGCTGCGCGAGGTCAAGCTCGAGTCGATCACGCCGATGGAGGCGTTCGATAAGCTGCGTCGGTTGAAGGAAATGGTCGAGGAGCGGGAGTAGGGCAGTGGGCAACGGGCAATGGGCAATGGGCAATGGGTTTGGATCTGATGACGCCGAGGCTGAGTCTTCGAAGCCTCGGATCAACGCGCGCATCATAATAATAACGCCCGGTGCGCGCTGACACGATCACACAGAGCCCCTGCGGGAGCAGGGGGTCGCACGCGCCTGAAGATCATCCCGACATCGGACACTCTGCGCGCGGTGGGCGCCGTGTTGCCCGCGATTCGACCCCCCACTGCCGTGGGGGGCTCTGTTTTGGAGTGCGTTGGCGCGGCCACGTCACCACGCGGCGGCGCACTCAGAGCAGACAGTGCAGCCGTCGGCTTCGGGCTCGATGTCTCGCATGCTTGCACCACACACGGGGCAGAAGCCGCGGCTGGTCATAACGGCCACCCTTCGTCGGCGGCTCACGGCGATGTCGCTGAGCACGATCACGACGCCGAACATCGAGAAGCACAGGCTGCCGATGAGCGCGCTGCTCGTGACGAACCATCCGAATCCCGCCGAGCCTGCCACGAGTGCGAAGGGAACGATCGGACCCAGCGATGCAATGATCACGAGCCCCCCGATGGGCCAGCGGATCCACAAGGTCGGCAGGCGTACGCTTCTGATCGCGCGTCGCAGCGCTCGTCGATGCTCGCGGGCATCGATCAAACGCGACATGCGAATCGCCACCAGGGAAGGGACGGGATGCTGTGCGCCGCGGCTGTCCGTCAACGACTGCGCGTTCATACGGGTGAGGGATTGGCCAAGGACGTGACCCGCCCGTGCGAGCAGGGATGGGGACTGTGTCGAATCGCCGGCCGACCCGGGGAAGCGGATTCTGTCGGCGCGCCAGGCACCGCCGCACTCTGCGCACACGACACACCCGTCGCCCTCGGGCCGACTGCCTCGAAGGTTGTAGCTGCAAACCGGGCAGGTTCCGCTTTTCAGTATAGAGGAGAACAAGTCCGACGAAGAAGTCTCGTATCGCTGAGCCTTCCAGAGCACGCGTGCGAGGTACAAGCCGGGCATGGCAACCAGCGTGATGAGGCTCAGCCGCAGGTACAGGTTTGCGATGACGTTCCAGAGCAGGATGCAGACGCCGAAACACACGGCCAAGACGAGCGACCTGGGCGCGTTGGCCCGCCAACTGGACTCTGATCGCGCCGCCGTCTCGCGCAGCCGCGCGCGGGCAACCCGTGGATCGTCCGCCGCCCACCCCAATCCCCCGGCGGCCCAGTGCAATTCCCGGCCGCGGTCGTCCAGTGCCGCGGGATCTTCTTGATCGCCCTTCATCGAGTCAGTCTACCGGGTTGGAGCGAAGCGGTGGATCATCCCGAACATGCGAGATCACGCATATCGAGAGAATCTGTCTTAGAGCCCTCGCTGGCATGGCCTGGTCGGCGCGTCGTGCAGCGCGTCCTTTGCACCGACCCCCCCACTGCCGTGGGGGGCTCTGGTTCGGAGTGCGTTGTCGCGGCGGCGTCGGCGGGCGGGTACACTGCTTTCACAGGAGAAAACCATGCCGCTCGATCATTTTGTGACACTCGGCCGATCCGGCCTTCGCGTCAGCCCGCTGTGCCTGGGGGCGATGACGTTTGGCACCGAGTGGGGGTTCGGCTCGGACGCCGAGACCTCAAAACAAGTCATCGATGCCTACCTCGGTCGGGGCGGGAACTTCATCGACACCGCCAACATCTACACCAGGGGGCACGCCGAGAAGATCATGGGCGACCACCTCTGCCGCGACCGGGCCCGGCGCGACCGCGTGGTCATCGCGACCAAGTTCGGCGGCAACCTGTACGCGGGCGACCCCAACGGCGGGGGCGCTGGGCGCAAGGGCGTCGTGGCCGCGTGCGAGCAGTCGCTGCGCCGGCTCCAGACCGACTACATCGACCTGTACTGGATGCACTTCTGGGATCGGCTCACGCCCATCGAGGAGACCATGGACGCACTGAACGACCTGGTCCGCCAGGGCAAGGTGCGCTACATCGGGTTCTCCGACACGCCGGCGTGGAAGTGCGCACAGGCGCAGATGCTCGCCCGGCAGCACAGCCTGTCGCCGGTGATCGCGCTGCAGCTGGAGTACTCGCTCATGGAGCGGACGCTCGAGGGCGAGTTCGGGCCTTTCATGGCCGAGTTCGGGCTGGCGTTGTGCCCGTGGTCGCCCTTGAAGGGTGGGATCCTCACCGGCAAGTACACGCGCGACACGCACCCGGGCGGGTACGACGATCCCGGCGGCGACAAGGGCGGGCGGTACCAGCAGGACTCGCGCTACCTGACGGACACGACCTACGCCATCGTCGACGCCCTGGTCGCGATCGGCACGGAGACCGGCGCCACGCCGGCGCAGGTCGCGCTCAGGTGGGTCACGCTTCAGCCGGGCGTGACCTCAACCATCATCGGCGCGCGGACGCTGAAGCAACTGGAGGCGAACATGGACGCGCTGGACATCACACTCCCGCCCGAAGCCGTCGCGCGCCTGAACGAACTCTCGGAGCCCGAGCTGTCCAACCCGCACGGCTTTCTGAAGACGATCGCAGTGGGGATCCACGGCGGGATCAGTATCAACGGCGACGAGCCGGAGTCCTGGCCGCTCTGCCCGGCGAACGATTCGGAACGGTACTAGAGCGTTCTCCAATCGGTATCGCATCGAGTTGTGTGCGGGATTCTTTGGTCGAAACCGCGCCGGTGCCGGGATGTCCTGCGACCGCTCCCTTCCGGTCGCGGCTCGTACGCGCGCCTCCGATACGAGCCGCGCCCGGCAGGAAGCGGTCCCGCGAGACAGCCTGTACGCCGGCGCGTCTCCGATCAGAGTCACGCTGAGATGTGTGCGGAACGCTTCGGAGTGGTCTGCAAAGCGCGGTTACCGGGCCGAACAGGATAAGAACCTGCGGGCGTGCGATGAGAATCGGCCTGCGAAGGGGAAAAGCCTGTTGACAAGCATGGCCGAACCGGCGAAGATGCACCTGCAGGTCATCGGGCAGGAGAGAGAGACGCGAGAGATATCGACGGCGAGATGATCGGCCGGCCCGGGTCGGCACCGCTCGAACAATCGTGACGCCCGTCTCGAAAGAGGCGGGCGTTGTGCTGCTCGGTGCGCGGACAGCGATCACGTCCTCATACGAACCACATGTGTCGCTCGTGCATGAGGGATGAACATGCGTCCCTCCCTCCCGATTCCATCGGGACATCGGGAGTTTCGGACAGGCTCAGGGACGAGCCCTCCGCGCAAGCGGAGCGTCCCTTTGGCGCCGCACGTCGAACGCCCCGTGCTCGCGCGAAGGGCTCGTCATCAGACTCGGCGCCCATTCAGGGGAGGGTGCATCGGATTGATTCCCACCGCGCTACGGCGCAACTTCTTCCGCGTCCGCGCTGTCGTCCCTGCGCGTCAGCACGATCTCGAGCACGCGGAACTCCACACCGTCCACGCCGGGCACGAACAGTTCGATCGTGTGCCGATCGGCCGCATCGATCCGCATCGTGGTCCGGGTGGCGATGAGCGTGCCGTCCGGCCCGGGCTGCTCGCCCTCGAACGTGAACGTGCGCGCTTCGGCGTCGTACGAGCCCTTGTCGTACTGCACCGCCGTTCGGTTGCTCTCCAGCCAGAGGTTGTGATATCGGCCCGTCGCGTTGTCGTGCCCGAAGAATCCGACGCCGTGGAACAACTCGCCCTTGAGGTCCAGGTCGGTCTTGAACGTGCTCTGCACCCAGCGACCGCCGACGATCCACTCGTTGCTGGCCGTGCCGGCGAACTCTTTCGTCGCTTCGCCCTCGGGGTTGAACAGCGTCCAGCGCGTAACCCATTCGCCGATGATCGGCTGGTAGTTCTCGTGTGCCGGGCCGGCCCGGGTCGAGTCCGGCTCTGGCACGATCACCTTGCCCTCATCACCCGCGTCCTGCGCGAGTGCAGCCCCGCTGAACACGACCATCGCGACCGCCGCCGCACCCGTTGTCAACAGTCTCATCTCGTGTCCTTTCACCTGTTCCACGGCACCGGTTCGACAATAAAAGCCCAGCGACCCGCGTCGCTGGGCGATCTGCTTTTCCACACGACCGTAACCTCACGCGCGCGTGTACACGATCTCCATCGATTTCACTTCCTGCCCCACTCGCCGATGAACACGTCCAGCTTCCGGTGAAACTCGCCCGTAGCCGCGTGCTCTGCGCACGATTGACCCTTGGTCGCGTCGCTGCTCATGTCATTTCCTTGTGTAGGTGATCGTCCCGGTCTTGTGCCACTCGTTGCTCTCGGCATCGGCCTCGTAGAACTCGAGCGTCCGCTCGCTGCTGCTCAGGATCGTGGTGACGTGCTTGCTCCGTTTCTTGTCGCCCATCGGATCGGTGTAGGTTGATGTCATCGTAAACGTCCGGCTCGCGGGGTCGTACTGCCCCGAATTTGTGAAGATCATCGTGGACATCGAATCGATCCACATGCCGACGAATTTCTTCTGAACCTTGTCATACCCCATCACGCTGCGGCCCTGGAAGGGCATTCCCATCATGTCGCCCCGGACGTGGGACACCAGGTATCGGCCGTCAAATATCATCTCGCTCACGTCGCTTCCCGTGGATTCCATCGGCGGCGCCTCAGGGGTCATCTGGAACACCGCATGGGTCGTCCACTCGCCGACGAACGCCTCGAGCAGTGCGTGATGCTCATCGGGCGTGCCCGCCTCAATCCACGCGGCCATCACCGGGTCCATCTCGAAGCCCTCGGGCTGGACGAGCCCGGTGACGCCGACATTCGCCGGCTCAGGTTTCTCTCCCCAACCACCGACCGAGACCGCCGTGGCGATCACCGCGCCCGCCGCCACCATGACGCCGATCATCATCCCCGGACTCGAGCACTTGCATCCGCATCCCATGTTCAATCTCCTTTTTTGGGTTTCACTGTTGTTCGCTGCCGACCCACGCGGCGGGTTCCGGCCCGTCGGTCTGACCCGCAGGCCACCACACTAACCGACCAAGCACAATCCCCAGTACGCAGATCCCCGCCACCACCAGCGCGATCATCATCACCTCCGCCCGGCAATGAATGCCGCCGCACCTCAAAGCACAACTCCTTTGTCGGGAATCCTTTCCACTCCGTTCGCGCCCGCCGGGTTGAGTTCTGCAGCCTCCCAGGCGCGGTGATCGGCTTCCTTCCGAATACCGAACAGAGCACAGTGTACCCGCCCCGGTTCCGGAGGCAACCCCCGTGTCCGCCTAGCGCCGGATATCGATCCCACGCCGCTCGACGACCTCGAGCCCGAACGCCTCCAGCCCCGGCAGAGCGGTCCTGTGGTTTGTGAGCAGCACCAGCTTTCGAAGCCCCAGTTGACGCAGAATCTGGCTCCCGATCCCGAAATCCCGCTGCCGCAGGGGCAGCCCCTCCTTCACACTCGCGCGGTCGGTCAGGTCCGGCTCGTCCGGGTTGGTCTTCCCGCGACGAATCCGCACCAGGCGCTGTTCGAGCCCGTCGCCGGCCCCCTCAGGCCTCAGGTACACCACCGCACCACGACCCGCCTCCTGGATCGCCCTCATCGACGCGTGCAGCAAGTCCGCGGTCGATCCCGACGACGATGATTCCGCGTCCCCGAAAATGTCGCCCAGGATGTTCCGCCGATGCATCCGCACCAGCGTCGGCTCGTTGGTCTCGATCGCCCGGCCTGACCCGTCCAGGTTCCCGACCCCACCCACGGTCAGCGCCAGGTGCGGCAGCGGATCCACCAGGCTCTCGAACGCGATCAAGTTGAACTCGCCCTCGGGCGTATTGATCGGCGTGCCCGCCGTCGGCTCCATGCGATGCACCAGTGACTCACGCCCCAGCCGGTGCGCGATCACCTGCGCCACCGAGCACATCTTCAGCCCGTGCTCGCCGCAGAACTCGACCAGGTCCGGCACGCGCGCCATCTCGCCGTCGTCGCGCATGATCTCGATGATGACCGCCGCGGGCTCGAGCTCGGCCAGTCGGCACAGATCCACGCTCCCCTCCGTCTGCCCCGTCCGCACCAGCACGCCGCCGTCGTGCGCACGGAGCGGGTTGATGTGCCCGGGCCTCACAAAGTCGGCCGGACCGCTCGTCGCATCGATCGCCAGCCGGATCGTCTCCGCACGCTCGCGCGCCGACACCCCGGTCGTGAAGCCGTGCCTCGGGTGCCCGTCGATCGAGACGGTGAAGGGCGTAGACCGCACGGAGGTGTTGACCGGACTCTGGGGCGGCAGGCTCAGCCTTTCGCACGCCGCATCCGTCAGCGACAGACACATGTACCCGCGCGCCCGCGTCAGCATGAACGTCACCGCCTCGGGCGACACGAACTGAGCCGCCAGCACCAGATCCCCCTCGTTCTCCCGGCCCTCGTCGTCCGTCAGAACGATCATCCGCCCGGCCCGCAACTCGTCCAGGATCTCTGGGATGGGGGAGAAAGAGCTCTGCACGCCCCATTATTCGCCCCTTCCCGCCCGCAAGCGTGGAAATCTTCGGAGACACCATCTGGTACACTGTGGTGTATGGACAGGCGGCGACGGCCGCTTCATGTGACGATGACAGGCGTCTCTGAAGGATCCCGGCACACCGCACGCGGAGGCCAACCATGTTCTATCTGTTCAACGGCATCATCGTTCTGGTCCTCGTGCTCACGCTGGGCCGCATCCTGATGGAACTGCGCGAGCAGCCCCGCCGCGCCGGCCGCATCGCCGTCGAGTGCGTCTGGACCGGCGTGCTCATCCTGCTCCTGCTGTATAACTTCAATCTGCTGCCGTTCTGATTCCGCATGGGACGCCCAGTCTGAGCCCAAGGGGGGCGAAGGCTCGGATCCCCCCAACGGCGCACGACCGGGAGGGAGTGCTTTTCTCCACGAGGCACGACCGGAAGGGAGTGCTCAGGGCGTGACCATCGCGACATGGGTCGCCAAACCACCGCTCCCTGCCGGTCGCGGCTCGTACGGAATCGCATCCCGACAACGAGGTACGACCGGAAGAGTGTGCTTCCCCCCACGAGGCACGACCGGGAGGGAGTGCTCCGGGCCGTGACCATCGCGACATGGGTCGTCGAAACACCGCTCCCTCCCGGTCGCGGCTCGTACGGGATCGCGGGTCGTCGCGGGAGGATCGCATTCCGACAACGAGGCACGACCGGAAGGGAGTGCTCCGAGGCGTGACCACCGCGACATGGATCGTCGAACCACCGCTCCGGGATCCCAACGAGGCACGACCGGAAGGGAGTGCTTCGGGGCGCGACCATCGCCATGTGGATCGTCGAACCACCGCTCCCTCCCGGTCGCGGCTCGTTTCGGAGGGGGACCGCTTCCTCCCGGTCGCGGCTCGTTTTGCTTCTTGCGGGTGACTTTCGGCGCGGTGACTACGGGTTCTCGTCGATGGGCGCGCTGCGCATCTTCGCCAGGCGGCGCTCGACCTCTTCTTCGTCGAGCAGGTCGCCCTCGCGCGACGCCACGACCGTTGCGACCATCAGGTCGCCCGTCACGTTGCAACTGGTTCGGCACATGTCGATGATACGATCCACGCCGAAGAGGATCGCGATGCCCGGCCCGATCAGGTGGCCCATGCCCACCTGCTCGAACACGATGACAAGCATGACCAGCCCGGCCGAGGGCACGGCCGCCGTCCCGATCGAGGCGGCGGTCGCGAGCAGAATGATCGAAATCTGAGCCGCAAAGTTCAGGTCGTGCCCGAACAGCTGTGCGATGAAGAGCGTGGCCACGCCCTGGTACAGCGCCGTGCCGTCCATGTTGATGGTCGCCCCCAGCGGCAGCACAAAGCTGGACACGTCGTCCTTGACCCCAAGCCGTTCCTCAGCGACCTTCATCGTGACCGGCAGCGTCGCAGCGGAACTGGAACTCGAGAATGCAAGAAGTTGTGCCGGCGCGATGGCGCCGAAGAACCGCCGATACCCGACCCCGCCGAACAACTTCAGGAACGTCGGATACACGACGAGCATCATGATCAAAAGCCCGAGCAGAACCACAAGCGCGTACACAATCAGCGCCTGCAGCATGTCAAAGCCGAGCTTGGCGACGACATCGGAGATCAGCGCAAAGACCGCATACGGGGCAAGGTACATCCCCACCTGCACCAGCTTGATGACCACCCGAGTCATGCCGTCGCAGACCGCCATCACAGGCTTGGCGTGCTGCTCGGGGATCAGCGTCAGCCCGATCCCGATGATGAGCGCGGTGAACACAATCTGAAGCATCTGCGTCTGGGCGAGGGACGTGAACGGGTTCTTGGGAATGACGTCCAGAGCGCGATCCCAATCGCTGGTGGTTTTCATCTGTTGCGCGCCCGGCTCGACCTTGGCCGCAGCCTCGGTCTGGAACTTGGCCGCGATCCCGTCGCGCGTTTCGGCGCTCACCCTCGTCCCGGGCGAGATCGTGTTGGCCAGCACGAGCCCGATCGTGATCGCGATCGCCGTGGTGCTGAGATAGAGGAGGACCGTGCGGAGTCCGATCCGCCCGAGCTTGCGGATGTCGTTCAGGCTGCTCGCCCCGACGATCAACGAGAACAACACGAGCGGCACGGCGATGAACCGCAGGCTTCTCACGAAAAGCCGCCCCACGAACTGGTTGAGGTGGCCCACGAATCGGCCGGCGTAGGCGACGGCGCTTGGGTCCTCGTTCGCCGGAACTGTCTCGAGACCGAACCGCTCGATCTGGTCATCGCTCAGGTGGTACAGCTCAGCACTCTTGAGGGCTGGATCCGCAGGGTCGAGTTCCGCCACGCTCGACATGCCCTCGGGCAGGACGGCGACCACCGCGTGATCGATTCCCTTCTCGAAGGCGATGGGGTTGGCCTTGTGCGGCATGGTCGACGAGCCAATCTCGCCTTCCTTGGT
>JADFGU010000042.1 GCA_022567535.1 Planctomycetota bacterium
AACATGATGGGTACGGTCGAGAGCACCTGCACGTCCACGCCGAGCGAGTCGCACTCCTCCAGTCGCACCGCATGGTCGAAACAGTTGAGCTTGACATCGCGGAACGGCTCGCCGTCGATCAGCATCCGCCCGCCACAGCACGCGCCGGTGGCGTCATGCTGCTGCACCAGGCTGACCCAGCGCCCGTAGCCGTACTTCTCCGCGAGGTCCGGCCACTTCGGCGGCAGGATATGGGTATGGATGTCGATCTTGAGCATGGGGGACGATTCTATGGTCAGTCCCAAACGCTCGACATCTCGCCGAACGGATCATCCACCCGGCGTGGCGAGCAAGGCCAGGAATTCGGTCTGGTACCGGCGTTCGAGGCGGTCCGGCCGAGGATCGGTGGCCGCTCGATAATGCTCCCTGTTCAGCAGACTTCGGATCTGGGTCATCCGCGTGTCGGAGCGCGGGTGCGTGGACAGGAACTCCGGCGGCCCGCTGTCCGACGACGCGTTCTGGAGCACATTCATCACGTCCAGGAGCGCCCACGGGTCGTATCCGGTCCTGGCCATGTAGCGAAGCCCGAGCTCGTCCGCCTCCAGCTCCTGGTTGCGCCCGAAATGGAGCAGGTACCCCTGCCCGCCAATGCCGACGACGATCGGCACGCCGTACTTGATGACGTCCTCGTCGGTCCGGCTCGCGCCCAGTCCTGCCGCGACGATCCCGAGCTGCACGAACAACTGTTGCGAGATCCGTTCGTTGGCGTGCTTGGCGGTGACGTGTCCGATCTCGTGCCCGATGACGCCGGCGAGCTCTGCCTCGCTCGAAAGTCGTGAGGCCAGCCCGCGCGAGATGAACACCTTTCCCCCCGGCAGGGCGAACGCGTTCACCACGTCCGAGTCCAGCAGGAAGAACTCCCACGGGAGCGTGGAGGCGTCGCCCTCGGTGTGCTGGACGAGTGATCGCCCGACGCGCTCGACGTAAGCGACCAGGCGTTGGTTGGCGACCTCGCCGCCGTACTCTTCGACCAGCACCGGGGCAGCCTCGGTCCCGATCGCGATCTCCTCGCTTCGCGAGAGCAGATTGAACTGTAAACGGCCGGTGGCGGGATTGGTCGAGCACCCGGCCAGCACGGGCAGGCACAGGGACGAGGCGACGATGGCGCGGTACAGCCGATTCATTACGCGATCTCCTGCGGCATACGATTGAGCGTATCCATGACGACCGAGTATTCTAGCGCGCACGGGCCCGACACCGAACTCGTCTGGCGCGACGACGAGCTGCGCAATCCTCACGCCAGCGAGGAGAAGGCGGCCAAGGTCCGCCGCATGTTCGCCGCCATCGCGCACAGCTACGACATGAACAACCGCGTCCACTCGTTGTGGCGCGACCAGGCGTGGCGGCGCTGTGCGGTCCGCCGGGCGCGGGTCAACGAGGGCGACGTCGTGCTCGATGTCGCGTGCGGCACGGGGGATCTGACACAAGCGTTCGCACGCACCGCGGCGGCGCGGGTCATCGGCGTTGACTTCACGCCCGAGATGCTCGAACAGGCCCGGCGCAAGCAGCGGAGGCTGCCCAGGGCTCAAGCGGCGCGGATCGAGTACCGGCTGGGCGACGCGATGGCGCTCGAGCTGGACGACCGATCGGTCGACGTGGTCTCGATCGCGTTCGGGATCCGCAACGTCGCGGATCCGGAGCAAGCCGTTGGCGAGTTTGCACGCGTGCTTCGGTCCGGCGGTCGGCTGGTCATCCTCGAGTTTGATCGCCCGCGTTTCGCGCCGTTGCGGTGGTTCAACGACTTTTATTGCGGCTGGTTCATGCCGCGCTCGGCGACGGCGCTCAGCCGCGATCGCTCCGGCGCATACCGCTATCTTCCAAAGTCGGTCGGCGCCTTCATGCCGCGCGAGGCCGTTCTCGAAATGCTCGATGCTCACGGCTTCGAGGACCTGATCGCCACGCCGTTGACCTTCGGCGTGTGCATGTGCTATCTGGGAGTGAAGCGGACGGATTGAAGTGCGTTCCGAGTGTGCGCGGTCGGGCGACGGGGGTGCTCGCATCGTTATTAGGACCATGTGTGCAGCAGGAGCGGACGCAGCGCGCCGCCACCACCGCTTATCGGTCGCGCAGGAATACGCCGGGGGCGACATGCGCTTGAACTGTCAACAACTTTCACGCTCGAAGGCGGGGCAATTCGATGAAGCGGCACACAGGCATCGCACGCCGCCGGCGTGGGGTCCATCCGCTGAACAGACCGATCGTCGGTCGTTGTGGGGCTCTTCCGGCGCCAGACCAAGGACACGCCACGATGGACACGTCAACCCTGCTCGAAAGATTCTTTGAGGTGCTGATCGCCGGCGACCGCCCGCAGGCGCGGCAGATCGTCGATGAGACACTCGCACATGTCGGATCGCCCCAGGATCTGATCCCCGAGCTTTTCTGGCCCGCGTACGAGCTGATCGAGAAACTCTATCGCGCGGATCAGCTCACGCGGTTATCGCACCATTGCGGGACACGGCTGCTGCGCGTGCTGATCGATCAGAACACGGCCCGATTCCCCATCGCGCCTCCCATCGGCCGATCGGTGCTCGCGTTCTGCGGACCGCAGGACAGCGACGAGCTGGGCGCGCAGATGGGTGTGGACCTGCTGGAGAGCGCCGGCTTCCAGGTGACCTTCGCCGGGGGCAACATCCCCAACGACGAGATCCTGCAGCGGGTGCATTCGACGCGGCCGGATGTTCTGTTGATGTTCGCAGCCGGGGCCCCGGACTTGCCCAGCCTGCGAAGGCTGATCGACACGCTGCGTGAAATCGGCGCGTGCCCGGACATCCAGCTGGTGGTGGGGGGCGGCGTGTTCAATCGGGCGGATGGGCTGGCCGAGGAGATCGGGGCCGACTTGTGGGCCCCAAACCCCCTTGAACTGGTCTCCGAGCTTCAGCAGCGAGGCGATCGGCGTGCGCCCCCGGAACAGCGGACGGTCGGTCGCAAGCGTCGTGCTCGCCGGGCGGCGTGAAACCCAGAACCCCGCGGCGGATCAAACGAATAGAAAATATGGCCCCCACGCCAGCCGGGGGGAGCTTTCCATGCGGATTTGTCGCGCCGCGTTTGGGCGACGGTGAACCCGCGAGCAGGTCGGTTGTATACTTGGGGGACCAGACATGACACGCGCCGAGGAACAAGAGCTCATCCGCAGGGCCGCGGCCGGCGATCGATCGGCAGCCGAGGCCTGCATCCGTGCCCACCAGCAGTCGCTGTTCGCCTACATGCTGCGTATGAGCGGTCGTCCCGACGTGGCCGAGGACATCGTGCAAGAGGCGTTTGTTCGGGTGTTGACCAACCTGGACCGATTCGACGACCGCTACCGGTTCTCGACGTGGCTTTTCACGATCGCCAAGAGGCTCTACGTGAATACCTGTCAGAAGCACAAGCCGATCTACGACTCGGACATCGTCGAGGCATGGCAGGGTGCGGGCTGCGAGTCGGATTGGTCCCCGACCCGTGACGAGATCCAGGAGAACGTGCGGAGCGCCCTGGACGAGTGCCTGCAGATGCTTCCCGAGCGGCAGCGGGAGATCATCATTCTGTTCCATCAGCAGGATTGGCGCATCGCGGTGATCGCCCGACATCTCGACATGCCAGAGGGGACCGTCAAGAGCCATCTCCATCGCGGTCGGCGCAAGCTGCGGCTGTTGCTTGAAGCACGCGAGACACTCATTGACCATGTTCAGGAGGTCTGGAATTGATCCAGGGCAGGGGCCGAAAAACACGCGCCGCGCGGAAATGCACGCTGACGGACCAGCAACTCGACCGGCTGGTCGACGCGTACTTCGATCGTGAGCTGGACCTTGAGCAGCGACGGCGGCTGTTCGACGAGCTCAGCGGGGACGGCGACCGATGCGAGGACATCGCGCGCATGCAGCAGATCCTCGCGCAGTTGCGACAGACCGCCGACCCCATCGATGTGACGGCGGGCGTGATCGCACGGGTGGATGGTCGAAGGTCGTTCCTGCCCGCGAAGGTGCGCTCGATGATCCGCGCCGGGCGCATGGCCGTGGCCGCGAGCATTCTGGTCGCGCTGCTCGGCGTGGTGGTGCTGCAACGAATCGCGCCGGACGCGACGCGGCTGGGGCTCGAGGACACACCCGTCACCTCGCTCATCCAGAACTCGAGCGAGGAGCTCTCGGAGATCGCCACTTCACTGGCAGGAGCCTCCGAAAGCGCCAGACGTTTTCTCCCGCCTCCGTTCGAGAATGATCTGACGGTCGTCCCGATCGGTGTGACGATCGTCAAGATGCCGCCAGCATCGCTTGCGCCCGGGGCGTTTGTCTCGGGTGGCGTATTCCTTGCGGACCATCTCGTGATGTCCGGGGCAGGGGGAGCCGCGATCTCGAACGCCTTTGCCGGTGGAACGCTCGATTCGGCTCGGGCCGAAACTCGATCGTTTGCTGAAGGTGCGTCGTTGCGCTTGCGCGGAATCCGACTGTTGGAACGGCCGGCGGCATCGATGGATCTCACGACTCTGATCGAAGCGCGGGGTGAGAAGGCGGACCGGACGCACTACGAGAGGCTGCGGACCAGGGTGCTGCCAGTGGCGTTCGACCAGGACGCGTGGCGCGGTGTCGTGAGGCTGATCGTGCCCGCCATCGATCCGGACGAGTTGTACCAGATCGCAAGCCCGGGGCGACGCCCCTGAGCGGCAGGGGCGAACGATGCTGAGGACCCGCCCCGAACCACGCCGGATGCAGCGAGTCCGCGCCGGCGTGATTCCGGTTGTGTGCATGGCTGTTCTAGCGGGCGTCATTGCCGGCTGGTCCTCAGCCTCGGCGGACGGGCCGACCGACCCGATATCGAGTATTGCCAACTTCCCGGCCTCGATCGACGCTGTCATTGTCATCGAGAACGCGACGCGGCTGCGAGCCAGCGAGTCGGGAATCGCAGTCCTCGAATCGTTCCAGCGGGCGGGGCTGCTGGCGAAGACGGTCGTGTCATGGGGCGACTTCGCGCGCGAACTGGGCTGGACCTCGGGCGAGGCGTTTGACGCGCTGCTCGGTCGCCGAGTCTCACTGCTGCTCGACGACCTCGATCGTGCCGACGGGCCTCGATGGGTGCTGCTGGCGGAGGTGGATCGCTCAGCCGAGGACCGGATCCGCCGGCGACTCGAGCTCACGCCACGCACCATCGCGCACGGCGCCCGTGTGCTGGCGGGCGAGCGGGGCAGGATTCACCTTGCGATCATCCCCGGCGGTGCGCGTGGCAAGGTCTCCTCGCTCATGCTCACAAGCAGCGAGCACGAGGCGTTCTTCTGGCGTGTGCTTGCGTCGATCACCGACCCCGCGGCGAGCGCACCGAGACTGCGCGACACGCGCGGCTATCGCGAGTTGCAGCGCCTCGAGCGCCGGAGTGTTCGCGTGCTGATCCAGCCCAGCGCAACAGTGGAGACCATTGGAGGGTTCTGCGCGGTGTCCGCGGCGTTGAGTGACGACGGCTGGACGGCGCACTGGAGAACCTCGCTCGACGCCTTCGGGATTCAGGACGCGATGATTCAGGGGCTTCAGCCATGGTCGCGCGAGGCGTTCGACAGCGTCTCGGACGACGCGCTGATCGCCGTCATGGGCGTCGGGCCGAGCGCCTTTGGCGTCGTCGGACGGTTCGTCGCGAGCATGCTGAACATCGACGAAGAGGACGGGGCGTGGCCGACGCTCGGACCCGTTCGACTGCTCGCGGTGCATCGTGGCGATGGAGGGAAGCCGGGATTGGTGCCACCCGGCAGCCGTGACGGCTTCACTCGTATACGGGTCACATTGGCGACGCAAACCGGCGGCTCCGAGAGCGCGGCCGAGGCGGACGGGGCGATCGCCGGATTCGTGTCGGGCATCGGTGCGTCCGAAAGGGCCGATGCGCTCGATCTGGGCGGCGCGTTCCCGGGGGCGGTGCGCAGCGTGCGCGTCACGCTCAACGACCGGATGGGCGGCCCGTGGCTTGAAGGGCTGGGATCGAACCCGCGCATCAGTTGGGCCCAGTCGCTCCGGGCGCAGGCCCGCGATAGAGGGTCCGTCCCGTGGTTGGTCGTCGAGTTGGACGGCGGCGATTCGTCTGAGGCCCCGGACCGGCGGGTGGCGAGCCTGATCAGCGCCTTGTCAGAGGCTCAGGTTCTGATCGACAGCAGGACCATGGTGTCGCTGGGTGTGGTTCGCCCGCGCGCTCTGGTCCGGTGGATCACCACGTTGGGCCTGGATCCGACCGCAAAGCTGACGCCGTTCTCGTCCGTCGAACTGCTGAGTTGGGAGGCCTGGTCCGAGGGAGGGAACGTTGTCATAGGACAGGCTGACGTCATGATGCGCCGCGGTGCGGGGCGGTGAGTATCAGAACTGCGGCCCGCGCCTGCGCACCAGACCGGCAAAGGTGGCACACGCGAGCAGCGCGATTGACCCGGGCGCCGGCACGTTCGTGACGCTCACGCGCACGTTGTCGATGCCCCATGACTCGTCCGCAAGCGCCAACAGATTTCGGCTCTGCCACTTGATGACGAGGTCGATGCCCCTGTCGTGCGTGAACGGCACCGTGACATCGAGGTAGATCGAGTCTTTCCAGGTGCCATACCCGAGTTGCGTGCGTCCGATGTCCGGCTCACGAAACGTCTGAAAAGAATGCGTGTTGGCGATCGATTCCGAGAAGAACAGCACCTCGTTCACCTTGACCGTGAAGAGGTCTATGCCGTGCACCAGCTCGCTCCCGTCCCACGAATCGATCGCGTACAGATCGAACTCGACCAGCATCTCGATCGGTGATTCTCCGCCACCCGGCGGAATCGAGGAGGCGGGTATCGTGAGCGTCACCCACTCGAACTGGGAGTATCGGCCGACAAACGTGCTGAATTGCTGGTGGGTGTCAAGGTGCGTGTTGGGGGACCATTCCGGGCCGATCTGACCGGACTCGAAATCGTTTGTGTATATGACGGTCTGCGCCCATGCCTGCGGCAGCGCGCACAAACACAGTGCCCCGATCAGGGCCAACGAGCATCTCTTCAGCATGTCACTCTCCAACTCTTGTACGACCCGCCGTGCGGTTTTCCTCTTGGAGAGAGGTGCGGGCACGGCGCGACCGAGATGTCTGTCTTCACTTGTCGCGAATACAGATGAAATCTACCCCATGGCGGGGAAACGACACGCGGCGCGGCCAGTTGGTTTACCTGCCTACCAATCGGCGGTGTCGGTTGTGCGCGTTGGAAGGGTCCGGGAGGCGTGTTCTCGGTCGGAACCTGGGTCTGGCTCGGGCCTATACTGCTAACTGTCGGCGAGGAGGGTGGGTGACCGATTCCAACGCGCCGGGCGGATTGATCGATTCGCCCTTCGGGGAGCACGCTTATGGCCGGTCCATCCGGGCCGAATATCCGAAACGTGGCGATCATCGCTCACGTTGACCACGGCAAGACCACGCTCGTGGACCAGCTGCTCATGCAGTCGGGGATGTTCCGGGCGGGCGAGCTGAGCAAACTCGCCGGGGGCCAGCACAACCTCATCATGGACTCGAACCCCCTCGAGCGCGAACGTGGCATCACGATCGTGTCCAAGAACTGTGCGATCCGGTACAAGGCCGACGACGGGCTCGAATACAAGATCAACGTGATCGACACGCCCGGGCACGCGGACTTCGGCGGCGAGGTCGAGCGCATCCTGCGGATGGCCGACGGGTGTCTCCTGCTCGTCGATGCGTTCGATGGTCCGATGCCGCAGACGCGATTCGTGCTGGGCAAGGCCCTTGAGATGGGGCTGGCGCCGGTGGTGGTGATCAACAAGTGCGATCGCCCGGACGCCAGGCCCACGGAGGTCGTTGAAGAGGTGTTCGAGCTGCTGGTCGAGCTTGGAGCCGAGGACATCGCGCTGGACTTCCCAACGCTGTTCTGTTCCGCGCGTGAGGGGTGGGCCAGTGCAGAGTGGCCGCGGACTCCCTCGGACGAGTCCGGGGGCATGGACCTCAAGCCTGTGTTCGAGGCGATCGTGTGCGAGATCCCGGCCCCCGGGTCGGACGCCGGTGCCCCGCTTCAGATGCTGGTGACGACGATCGACTACAGCGAGTACGTGGGCAGAATTGCGATCGGGCGCGTGTTCACCGGCTCGCTGCACGAGTCGGAGCGTGTCACGGTCATCGGTCGCGACGGCGTGCATCGATCGGCGCAGATCCGCTCCTTGATGCAGTTTGTCGGTCTGAGCCGCGTCGAGGTCGAGCGGGTTTCAGCGGGCGACCTGTGCGCTGTGGTGGGGCTCGACCCGGTTGATATCGGCGACACCATCGCCGACGCGGAGCACCCCAGGGCGCTCCCCCCGGTCGCCGTGGACGAGCCGACGATGACCATGATGTTTCGCATCAACGACTCGCCGTTCGCCGGACGCGAGGGCAAGTATGTGACCAGCCGGCAGCTGCGCGATCGGCTGGCCAAGGAACTCGAAAAGAACGTGGCGCTGCGGGTCAAGGCGGGAATCACGAGCGACGAGTTCGTCGTTGCCGGGCGCGGCGTCCTGCATCTGGGCATCCTGATCGAGACCATGCGTCGCGAGGGATTCGAGCTGTCGGTCGGCAAGCCGCACGTCATTCTCCGCGACATCGACGGGCGGACCTGCGAGCCGGTCGAGACGCTGACCGTGGACGTGCGCAGCAGCTACGTCGGGCGTGTGATGGAACTCGTCGGGGCGCGCAGGGCCGAGCTCAAAAAGATGGAGACCCGCGGAGAGGCGATGACTCACCTGGTCTTCGAGGCGACCTCGCGCTCTTTGATCGGGCTGCGCAGCCGAATGCTCACCGCGACACAGGGCGAGGCCGTCATGCACCACACCTATCTGCGGTACGAGCCGGTGCGCAGCGAGGTTGTCACGCGCCCGCTGGGTGTTCTGATCGCGACCGAGGGCGGAAGAGTGACCAGCTACGCGGTCGAGGCGATGGCCGACCGCGGCGTCCTGTTTGTTCGCCCCAACGACGAGGTGTACACGGGACAGATCGTGGGTGAGCACAACCGTGACAAGGACATTGCCGTCAACATCACGCGGATGAAGCACCATACCAACGTCCGCCAGTCGAACAAGGAAGCGACGGTGACGCTCAAGGCGCCGCGAACAATGTCGCTCGAGGAGGCGCTGGAATACGTCGAGGAGGACGAGTTGGTCGAGATCACGCCCGGCAGCATCCGCCTGCGCAAGCGGATCCTCGGCGAGGGCGCCCGCCGAAGGTCGGAGCGGCAGGCACGCGATCGGGTGCGGATCTGACGCCGCACGCCGGTATGGGCTCAACCCCCAGCACTTGCCTCGGAGGGAAGGCGGACTATCCTTCCGACCCGCTGTCGGACGGGTTCTGAGCCGGGTGGCGAGTCCGCTCCGATCCGACGCGGTCAGCCGGGAGATACCGATGTTTGCGATCATTGAAGAGTCGGGCGGCCAGCGGAGGGTCGCGGAAGGGGAGTCGTTCCTGATCGACCTGTATCAGGGCGGCGAGGCCAAAGCCGGCGATGCCATTACCTTCGACAAGGTCCTGCTCGTCGGCAAGGAAGGAAAGAAGGCGAAGATCGGGAAGCCTTACGTGAAGGGCGCCAGCGTCTCGGCGGAAATCGTGGAACCGCTCGTCAAGGGCGAGAAACTCTACATCTACAAGTTCAAGCCCAAGAAGGGGTACGCCCGCAAGACCGGGCACCGCCAGCGGTACACCGCCGTCAAGGTCACGGGTATCAAGGGCTGAACGCGCCCGATATTTGGGGCGCCATCATCGGCCCAGCGGGGGCTCCGCCGGGCCGTTGCTTCAGACCTTGTCGGTCCTGGATCCGACGCCGATGTCGATCCTGGTCTCGACGGTGGGGGCGGCCTTTGGGGTGCGGATGAACGTGCCGCGATCCTTGTCCTTGACGACGCCGGGGAAGCGCATCGCCCGGCCGTGCGCGACGCAGTAGATCCCCGGCTCCAGAACGCCCGCCGCGAATATCGCCTCGGTCAGATTCTGAAGCGCGTCGGAGCGTTTCATCTCGAACGGCCGCAACGCTCCGGTGAGCACGATCGGGACGGTCGGCGAGGAGAGGTGGGCGTGCAGGTGCTCGCCCGTGTCGCACAGGGTGTCGGTGCCGTGAAGGATGACGATCCCGCCGGCCTCTGGTGCAGCGGCGTCGCCGATGAGGGCGCCCACCAGGTCAGAAATACGCGTGCGGTCCCGGTCGGTGAGAACGCTGGAGTCCTTCTCCATGAGCTCGATCGTGTTGAGCGTAGTATCTTCCAGGCGCAGGGCGCGAAGCATCGACTTGACCATCGACCGTCGATTGACCAACTCGCCCGATTGCTCGTCGTAGGTCTTCTCGATCGTTCCGCCGGTTGTGATGAGCGTCACATGCCGCATTCCGAGAGAGTGTATGCTCCCGGGCGGGCGTCGGCTGAGCTGTGCGGAGCAGATCGCCGGCCCCGGTGGCGACAGACCCGGAGTAACGACATGCAGCAGATCAAGCTTTTCGTCAGCCCCGAATCCGAGATTGGATCGATGGAGGAGAACGTGAACGCGTGGCTGCGCGAGAACGACGCCGAGATCGTGCACGTGTTCGGCAATATCGCGCCGCAGACCCCTGCCTATGTCGCGACCAAGGCCGAGCAAACCGGCCGACGGTTCCACCCCTCCGACGTGTTCCTGGCGATTGTGTACCGCAAGGCATAGCGGGGTATCGGTCAGTGCACCGCGTCGGAAACTGAGCGGACACCGAGTCTGAGGCCCAGCCGAAGGCTCGGATCTTGGACATCGTCGCCGGTATCCGAGCCTTCGCTTTGCTCAGACTCGGCGTCGTGCACATGCCTCGGCGCTGTACGTGGCCAGAGCACGCCTTGGTAGACCGATAACCGTCGGTTCGATCTGCCCGGGTGACACGATCGGACATCGAGGCAGTCTCGACGGAGGGTCCACTTGCCGCGGGGCGTGGAACTTCCGACCTTATTCTGTGAGCGCTGGCGCCCGGCCGACGGGCCGCCGCGTTCGTGGAGGGGGTGCCATGACATTTCTGCCGATAGGGTCTTCCAGCCCTGGTCTATTGAACAGCCTGAACCGTTCGACTTTTCAGATCAACCGCACGCTCCATCGTCTCGCGACCGGTCTGGCGATCAGGCGGGCGGCCGACAATCCCGCCGGCCTCATCGCGTCTGAAAACCTGCGCTCGCAACTGAGTGCGCTCGAGGCAGCCAGCCGGAACATCGATCGCGCCCATGGCGTGCTCGCCGTCGCGGAAACCGGGCTGAGCGAGGTGGGCAACCTGCTGCGGAACCTTGACGGCCTGGTCGTGGCCGCCGCGAATACCGGGGGAATGTCCAAGAGTGAGCGGCAAGCGCTGCAGCTCGAAGCCGACTCCATCCTTCAGGCCATCAACCGCACCGGCGCTTCGACGATCTTCGCCGGCCAGCGTCAGCTCGACGGCAGCCGCTCGTTCGTCGTGTCCGATGTATCGTCGCAGGTTTCGGCTGTCACCGTCACATCATCCAACCTGGCTGGCGGCGCGTCGCTGCGCGTCGACATCGCGGTGACGCAGGCGGCCGAGCGGGCCCAGGTCGCGTTGGACTTCAGCGGCACAACCGTCGAGCTAGCCCAGCCCGGGGAAACGCTGGTATTTCGGGTGCGCGGCGGGGCGGGAGAGGTGGAACTGAACGTTTCGTCCGGTACCATGCTCGAAGAGGTGACCGCCACCATCAACGCACACACCGGCGAGACCGGCGTCGAGGCGACCGTCGAGGACGGACGGGTCGTGCTCCGCAGCGAGGCGTACGGCGGCGATGAGACGGTCACGGTCGAGATCGTGGACGATGGCCAGGTCACGGGGGCCACCACCGGGATCTACACGTTTGTCGAGGGTGATCCGGCACAGATCGACCCGGCTAGCGTTACCAGCTTTGCGCCGAACGAGTCGGTGCGCGACGAAGGGCGCGACGTGGAGGGAACGATCAACGGCGAGCAAGCCCAGGGCGAGGGCACGACGCTCTCGGTCGCGACCAGCACGCTCTCTGCGAGCGTGACGCTCGAGACGGGAGCCGTCGGGCCCGGCCAGGCCAACGCAGTCACGGTCGGCATGCTCTATAACGCTCTGACGGTGACCGGGGGACCGTCGTACCAGATCTCCTCCCTCGTGGGGCCGGCCGGCCGGGTCGGGATCGGCCTGCCCGATATCAGCACGCGGACGCTGGGTCGCACCGGCCGGACCGCCTTGGGCGATCTGACCTCGGGCGGTATTCTCAATCTTGTCAATGGTGATCTGACGGCGGCCCAGGGCGTGGTTCGGGCCGCCATCGCCACCGTGGCGACCGAGCAGGG
>JADFGU010000043.1 GCA_022567535.1 Planctomycetota bacterium
ATAGTTAGCGCTTATTCAGAGCATCCACCAACCCATCAATATGCTCGCGCTCGTGAGCCGCCGAGATCTGCACGCGCAGTCGGGCCTCGCCCTCGGGCACCACCGGGAACCCGAACCCGATCACAAATACGCCGAGCTCTAAGAGCCGCTTGCTCATCGAGATCGCCCTGGCCGTATCGTGCACGATGATCGGGCAGATGGCGGTGGGGGACTCGAGCACGTCGAAGCCGGCCGCCTTGATCTGTTCGCGTGCGTACGCCACGTTGTCGCGCAGTTTCGCGACGCGCTCGGGCTCGCGCATCAGGATCCGGATGGCTGCGTTGGCGCTGCACGCCACCGTTACCGGCAGCGCGTTGCTGAACAACGTCGGCCGACCGCGCTGCACCAGCAATTCCGCGACGCGCCGGTCGCCCGCGACGAATCCGCCCGCTCCCCCCCCCAGCGCCTTGCCCAGCGTCCCCGTGAACACATCCACCCTGCCGTTGGTGGGTCGGCTCTCCGAGCTGACGTGTGTGGTAGGTCGGCTCTCCGAGCTGACGTGTGTGGTAGGTCGGCTCTCCGAGCTGACGTGTGTGGTAGGTCGGTTCTCCGAACCGACTTCCCCCGTCCAGGGCGCATACATCCCCGCGAACTCGTGCACACCCCGCCCAGTCTCGCCCATCACACCCTGCCCGTGGCTGTCGTCCACCACCAGCAGCGCATCAAACTCGTCGCACAACCTTCGCAAGCCCGCCAGGTCCGCGATATCGCCCTCCATCGAGAACACGCCATCGGTCACGACCCAGATCTGCCCCGTCACGTCGGCGTTCGCCCGCGCAGCCTCGAGTTTCTCGCGCAGCGACGCATGATCGTTGTGCTTGAAGATCGCTTTGAGCGTGCCCTTCTTGATCGAACTCATCAGCCGAATCGCATCGATCAAAGACGCGTGGTTCAACTCGTCGCTGATGACGATGTCGCCCTTCTCGCACAGCGTCGGGAACACAGCCTCGTTCGCGTTCCAGCACGACACAAACGTGTAGCTCGCCTCGACGCCCAGGAACTCGGCGATGGTCGCTTCGAGCCTCTCGTGCGGCGAGAACGTGCCGCAGATAAACCGCACGCTCGACGTCCCCGCCCCAAAGTCGCGCAGGCCCTGGATCCCCGCCTCGACCACCTCGGGGTGGTTGGCCAGCCCCAGGTAGTTATTGGAACAAAAGCACAGGCACTCGCGCACCGACCCGTCCGCCTGCCGCATGCGCACGCTGGCGCCCATCGGCCCTTCGAGCATCTGCAAGTGCTTGTACTGCCCGTTCTCAGCCAGCGCTTTGAGAATCTCGTCGGTTCGAATCTCGAACGGCAGTGACGTCGTTATCGGCATCGTGTCTCTCCGGAATGGCCTCGAGATTATAATGCCACAGCCCGCCCCACGGCGCTCTTGCATCCCGACCGCCCGGGTTCGGTCTTTGCGGCCTGGCGCGATCGCGCCGTCTGGCGGCCCGGGCGCGTCGGGTGTTTCGCCCGGCGTTACTGGCATTCCCCCCCGGCGCGGGTCTGGTGATTGGTGCAAGCCCGCCCGTCCCGGCCCCGAAGCCGGGGCGAGCGTGCTGTCGTGAGAGACACGCAAAGATCAGGAGGAGAAGTCTGATGGACATCCGTGCACATACCTCGCCGTCCCACATCGGCCCTTGGCACTCGCTCGAAACCCTCGAAGCACGCGTTCTGCTCGATGGAACGCCCATGCCCGACCTGGCCCTGCTCGACAACCCCGATAACACCGTCGTCCGCATCGCCACCGAGTTCGGCGACGTCGACATCGAGCTGCTGGCGTCCGACGCCCCGCTGGCTGCGCTCAACTTCCTCGAGCACACCCAGGCGGGCGACTATGGCGAGACGTTCGTCCACTACGCCGACGACTTCGTGCTCGGCGCCGGGCTCTACCGCGTCAACGATCAGACCGAACTGAACCGCCGATTCTCACCCTCGTTCATCGACACCACATTCGTGCGCTCGAACATCGCGCAGACGCTGGCCATGCCCGTCTTCGATGCGACGACCGGGGAGTCCAACGGCTCGTTCATCATCAACCTTGAGGACAACTCGCTGACGAGAGACGGCTCGTGGGTCGTCTTCGCACGGATCGTGCAGGGCTTCGACGCCATCGAGCAGATCGCCGCCCAGCCCACGCTCGACCTCTCGCAGGCCTTCCCCAACCAGCCGACCGCCGGCTCGCTCGTCTCCACGCCCGTCGTGACCAGCGATCCCGCCCCGAGTGCGCTCGACAACAGCTTGGTCTCGAACTTCGAGTCCATATCGGTCATCAAGCAGTCCGGCTCGTCGGACTTTTACACCCACCGCATCTACTACCCCGAGGGCTTCAGCTGGGAGCGCGTGTTCGAGGCCGTCCATCTCGCCAACCCCGGCGAGACCTCCCTCGACTACCAGGTCATGGTCCGCTACGAGGTCGGCCAGCGCGACCAGACCATCGCCACCGGCTCGCTCGCGGGCCAAGACCGCATGGACCTCGTCGTCTCCGAGGCCGACCAGCCCAGCACGCTCGTCCGAAACAGCGTGCCCTACGCCTACGAGATCTGGTCCACGGCGCCGATCGCGGCCACGCTTCGCCACGACGACTTCCGCGGTGCCTCCACCGACGCCTTCTACAACCCCGACGCCGTCGGCACCGCGATCGACCACACCGTCTGGTCGTTCAGCCAGGTCGGGCTCGAATCCTCCGCATCCCGCTCGTTCCTGCTCTGGCAGAACGTCTCGGACCAGGCGGCGGACGTCGAGATCACGTTTTATTATGAAGATCGCGCTCCCGAAATCATGAACAGAACACTCGGCGCCCACCGCCGAGACGGGCTCGACCTCTCGCTCGTCGCCCAGTTCGACGACGCGGCGTTCATCGGCGCCACCGTCCGCGCCACCCAGGACATCGTCGCCAACCTCACCCGATACGACCTCCGCGAGGCGGGCGTCGAGGCACGCCTCCACGACGACAACCTCCACGCCGCCATCGCGGCGCTCGGCACGCCCGGTGGCGGCGCCACCGCCGGCGTCGCGCCCGGATACACCCGTGGCGGACTCGACGCCATCGCCATCCTCAACACGGGTCAGGCCGACGCCAACATCACCTTCACCATCATCCAGAACAACGTCGTTGAGACTGTCACCGCCGTCGTCACGCCCGGCAGGCTTCTCGTCCTCGAGGGCGAAGCCAGCCCGCTCAACGTCGCCCGGCACGGCCAGGAGTTCACACTCCGATACGACGCCGACATCCCCGTCACCGTCGCCACCGTCACGTCAGGATTCAGAGGCACAAGCCCGCCCTTCGCCATCTTCGCCTCCACCGCCACCCACTTCGCCGAAGCCCGCGTCATCGTTACCCCCAGCGGCTCGCCCTCCGGTCAGCAGGCGCTCTGGCTCTACAACCCCTCGGGCTCGCAATCGACCGCGACGATCACCTTCGACTTCGGCGTCGGCGGAACGGCCACCATCTTCGACCTCATCCTCGAACCGGGCCACGGCGAGTTCATCCGCCTCACCCAACTCGACCAGTTCGGCGTCGAGGGCGAGTACGAACTCATCCTCACCGATCCATACTCCGTCAGTGTCGAATCGATGACGCCCTTCGTCGTGCAGGCGATCCAGTTCTCCGACGACGGCGTGAGCGAGATCGGCACGCTCGCCTCCGAGTCCGCGGTTCTACTCGACGATCCCAGCCTGTCCTGAGGCTGGGCGCCTCACAGCCCGCCCACCAAAGAACGCGCGCCTCTATGGCGCGCGTTCTTCTTCGGAGAAGATGCTGAGCGTGGGGTCCGGATTCGAATCACGGGCATGCGCCCGAGGAAGGAAGAAAAGCGGATTACGGGCAACCGCCGACAAACTGGTTCTGGAACGCCAGGAAGTCGAAGATGTCGCACGCCGGATCCGGATCCATCTCGCACGCACACGGATCACCGCCGACGAACAGGTTCTGGAACGCCAGGAAGTCGAAGATATCGCACGCCGGGTCCGGGTCGAAGTCGCAGGCGCACGGGCACGCGCCCACCCTCTCCACCGAGACATTGTCCAGGAACATCTCCGCCCGGGCGTTCAGCCCGCCGAAGTGCGCCATCGTGAAGCGGTCGAGATGGTCGAGCGGCGGCGAGCGGTACGGCAAGCCGGTGCCCACGGAGACCAGCGACCCGCCCTGCGGCCCGGTCGAGGCGTCGAAGGTATCGGCGCTCATGTCGATGTCCAGCCGGATCGTCTGCCACGACGACACGGGAAAACTCTGCACCAGCAGGATGTCCAGGCCGGTTGAGCCGTCGCGGGCCGTCAGACGCCCGTCGATCTGAAACGTCAACTGTGGGCCGCGGTCAGAGAGGTTGGAGAACCCCCCGCCCCCGTGGTCGCCGCCGATGTAGAGCGATCCGCCCGCGACCCCCGCCGTGGCGATCCATACGTCGAACTGGACCGACACGATCAACCCCGGCTCCTCGTTGATCACCTGGTTGAAGACATTGGGCAGGTGGACATTCGTCCCGGCGTTGTCGTGGTTGTAGTGAAGCGAGTTGCCCCGCCCGGTCGGGTCCGTCACGATCTGGGCCTCGGTCGCCAGCGCCTCGCACACCCCGAGCGTGACATAATTGGCCGGGAACGCCCACGCACCCGCCGGCGTAGCGCAGTCCGGCGGCGTCCCCACGCTCAGCGCCTCGAAGTCGCCGTCGGATAGGATCTGCCCGTTCGCCGCCGCGACCAGCGCCAGGGGCACACAGACCGCCGCCAAACGGGTTCGGTGCATGCATGCAGACATCACGTTTTCTCCCTTTCTTATTCCTTTCACAACCTCACGGGTCGGATCGACACAACCCGGCCTCCAGACCCCGAGCCTACCGGATATGCCCCCTCGGCACAACAAAAAAACGCAAATCACCCCCTCCCAGGCCCATCTACGCCCGGAATGGGCGAATCTCCAGGCCATGCCCGCGCCCCCCCCGCCGGACCGACCTGGATCCACTTTCTCCCCCGCTTCGTCGCTTCCTCGCTCCGTCGCCTCTCCTCACGGACATCCCGCCACAAACGCGTCCTGGAAGCAAAGGAAGTCGAAGATGTCGCAGGCCGGGTCAGGGTCGCAGTCGCAGGCGTACGGCTCGCCCGCGACGAAGCTGTTCTGGAAGCACAGGAAGTCGAAGATGTCCAGCACGCCATTGGGATCGCAGTCCGCGTAGCACTCGCACGGGTCGGGGATGCCGTTGCCGTTGAGGTCCGGCACGGCGCCAGCCGCGATCTCGCACGAGTCCGGGATCCCGTTGGTGTTGCAGTCCAGCGCGAAGCCCGATTGCAGGTCGATCTCGTCGCCGATGCCGTTGCCGTTGCAGTCGTAGTCGCCGATCCGCAGGTAGTAAACGTCCTGCCCGCCGGTGAAGGTCGCAGCCCAGGCCAGGTTCGCCCCCACCAGGTCGGACGTCATGTCGATGTAGTCGCCCAGCTTGTTCTGCTGAGGCCAACCAAGGTGCGGGTTGAACGAGGTGCTCATCGCTTGCGAGGGCGACCATGTGAGCCCGCCGTCATCTGAAAACGAGTAGAACAACTCCGAATCAAACCCGCCGCCCGGGGCGTTGCGCGTGTCGTACCACACTACGTCGATGCGGCCATTCGGCGCAACACTCATCGTGCCGAACCAGTTCCAGTTGCCGGCCGGGTCGTCGTTGACGCGCATGGGCGAGCTGAAACTCAACCCGCCGTTGGTCGAGCGCACGAACATGACCTCCATCGGATCGCCCCCTCCGGACGGGACGACCGACGCCAGCATGTAGATGTTTCCGTCGTGCGGTCCGCCCGAGCGATCGACCGCGACCCAGTTCTGGCCGGTGAGCCCCGCCGGGTTTATCGGCTGCCTGAACCCGATCGTGCCGCCGAGATCGACGCTGCGGTTGAAGTCGAAGGAGGGCAGTGCCCCGGGATCCTGGGCGTTGGCACTCTTGACGAGGCGCATGCTCGAGCCGCTGCGCCCCGAGATGAACAGGTTGCCCGCGCGGTCATAGTCCAGCGTGCCCCAGATCGGTCTGGGCCCAGGAAACTCGATCGGGTTCAGCCAGTTCAGGCCCGCATTGGTTGATCGCGTGAACTGATTCGGGAAGAAGGGGTTTCCTGCGGTGCTCCACGCGACGTAGATGTTCCCCTTGCCGATCCCCGCCGTCTGGTCGATGGTCATCCACGCCTTATCGCCGCCAAACGAGGGCGTCGGCCCTGACCACGTCTCCCCGCCGTCATCAGACGTAAACACATCGCAAAAGAAATCGCCCTTCAAGCTGTAGTAATAGAAGTTTCCCATCGCGTCCGCGTCCAGCACGGGATCGGAGCGGAAGATGCCCGGCGTGAGCCTCCCCGGGAACGTCCACGTCCGACCGCCGTCGTTGGTCCACGCCCACCCCGCCTGCCGGAAGCTTGACGAGATGGTGTCGAACTGTCGCCAGCCGATCGCCATGCGATTGGGGGCCGTCGGATCCACCGCGATCGAGGGCTCGTTGGCCGCGTCCCCAACGATGTTGTTGCCCGCCGCGGTCACGTTCACCTGCACGGACCCGGCGTTGTCCAGGCCCGGCACACGCGCAAAGCCCGGCGCGCTCTCGGCCGTCGCCGCCGGCAGCCCGTCGGGAAGAACCGGAATCTCCAGCGGCGTCTCGACCTGTCCGTGTGCCGCCGCTGTCAGCAAGATCACGCCCGCACACCCGCGGGCCCGCATTCTGAAGAAATGCTCTCGCATCAATCGCCTCCTTCGATCCCGCCCCCACCAGAATACCACCAATCCTTCCGCGTGCCATCCCGATCAGGTTCCTTCCCTGCCCTTGGGTCCGCCGGTGATCAGCCTCGCGCCCCGCTGATACGTCACGTACGCCCACGCCCATTGGGCCATCACGGCCAGCCGGTTTCGGAATCCGATCAGGAACAGCACGTGCACGAACGCCCACAGCACCCAGGCCGGCCAGCCTCCGATACATCGGCCACTGATCGCCGCTACCGCCCGCCCGCGCCCGATCGTCGCCAGCATTCCCTTGTCCACGAATCGGAACGCCCGCGTGTCGGTCCTGTCCTTTGCGCGCGACGCAATCGTCCGCGCCACGTGCCGACCCATCTGAATCGCGCCCGGCGCCATGCCCGGCACAGTTCCGCCCGACCGCTCGTCCAGCACGTGCGCCAGGTCCCCGATGACGAACACCTCGCCGTAGCCGGGGATGCTCAGGTCCGGCTCGACGCGCACGCGCCCGTTGTCGTCCATCGGCACGCCCAGCGACGCGCCGGTCGGTGAGGCCTGCACCCCCGCCGCCCAGATCACGTTCCCCGCGCCGATCCGCTCCGGGCCGATCGACACGCCCCGGTCGTCAATCCGCGTCACCGTCTCCCCGAGCCGAACCTCGACGCCCATGCGTTTCAGGTCGCGCAGCGCCCGCACTGAGATCGCCGCCGGGAACGCCGGCAGCACACGATCCTGCGCCTCGAAAAGAATCACGCGCGCCGAAGAGGTGTCGATCACCCGAAAGTCGCGCGGGATCACCCGACGCGCGATCTCGATCATGGCCCCGGCCAGCTCCACGCCCGTTGGCCCGGCCCCGACCACCACGAACGTCAGCATCGCCCGCCGCGCCGCCCCGTCCTCCTGACGCTCAGCCCGCTCGAACGCGAGCATGAACCGCCGGCGAATCTCGAGCGCGTCATCGATGGTCTTGAGCCCCGGCGCGTGCGTCGGCCAATCGGCGTGCCCGAAGTACGAGTGCGTCGCGCCCGTCGCCAGCACCAGAAAGTCATACTCCAGCTCGCCCTCGTCCAGCGCCACGACCCGTCGCGACGGATCGACGCCCGTCACCTCCGCCAGGATCACCCGCGCGTTTCGCTGCCGCCGAAGCACGTGCCGAATCGGCGACGCGATGTCCGCCGGCGAGAGCATCGCCGTCGCCACCTGGTACAGCAGCGGCTGGAACAGGTGGTGATTCTCGCGGTCCACGAGCGTGACGCGCACCGGCGCACGCCGCAAGCACCGGGCCGCCGTCAGACCCCCGAAACCACCGCCCACGATCACGACATGCGGCTGCGACAAGGACCGGCCTTCTCCATGCTGCCCCGCGCCGCACATCGTACGACACTTCGACCGCCCATCCTCTACAATGCCGCTCGGTCGGCCCGATGGTCGTCCGCCGGAGCCAGGCCCCATGCGATGGGTTCACCGTTCTTCACGATTCATTTCCGACCCGGCACAACGGTTCCGCCGCGAGCACGAGCGGTGGCTGACCCGGGCCCTGGCCTCGGGCCGACCACTGCCCAGGATCCCCATCCGCGCGGTCCGCCTCGGCGGGTTCGACCGCCTCCTGGCCGCCCACCGGGGCAGGCACGCCGTCTCTCGATGGTGGGCCGCTGTGCTCGCCCGACCGGATCTGGCCGAACCGGCCTCCCGATTCCACCGATAGCGACAGCATCGCGCCGGCTACGGGCGTATCTTTCTCCCCCGCATCGAACACCATGCCCGACACCATGCGCACAACTCTCAATCGCTCCTGGCGGATCAAGATGGGAATCTTTCTCGCCGTCTTTCTCGGCCTTGGCGTCTGGGGCTACTACGACGCCGCCATCAAGTACCCCGCCCGAGGGCTTCGGTACGCCCAGTGGGCCCAGTGGCAGTACCTCGGCGCAGCCATCAAGAGCGGGTACAGCTCCAGCGCCAGTGTGCCCGACCCGGTGGCGGAGTTCTCCCGTCTGTCCGAGCCGGTGCGGCTGGACGAGATCAAGGCCGCAAACGCCGCCCCGACTCCCGCCAACGAGCTCGATCAGCTCGAGTTCAACCGCCACCGCTGGCTTCGCGCGCTCAGGCTCGTCGGCAGCCTCCGACCGGCCGCGACCGTCATCGACGACCCACGGCAGACCCTCAAACAACTCGACCAGAGCTGGAAGAAACGAAACAACCCACAGGCACTGACAGCCTACGACATCCCCGTCCAGTGGCTCATCACGCTCTTCGGGTTCGGCTGCGCCGCGTACATGCTCCTCCTCTTCGCCATGGTGGCGCGCAAGCGCTACGCCTTCGATCCCGAGTCACTCACGCTCACGCTGCCCGACGGCCGGACCATCGTCCCGACCGACATCGACGCCTTCGACAAGCGGAAGTGGCACCGGTTCATCGTCTTCCTCAAGCTCACCGACGCCCACGAAACGCTCGGCTCCAAGGAGATCCGCCTCGACCTGCTCCGGTACGCACACCTTGAAGACTGGGTCAAACAGATGTTCAAGGCCGCACACCCCGACGAGTATCGCGCGTCGTTCCCCGACGAGTTCGCCGCGGCCGCCGCCGAGCAATCCGATGAGTCGGTTCCCGAACAACCTGACGAGCCCGATTCGTCAGCCGCGAGCACGTAGCGCGGCACCGGGAGCGGAACGCTGATTCTCGCCGGCATCATCGTGGTCCTCGCCTCGTGGCTCGGCGTCGTGGTGACCCTCGCGTCGCTGCCCGGCATCTGGTTCATGCTGCTCGTCGCCGCCCTGTGCAAGTGGTGGCAGCCCGACCTGCTGTCGTGGGAGACGCTCGGTGCGGTCGCGCTGCTGGCCGTCGTCGCGGAGATCGCCGAGTTCTTCTCCTCGGCCGTCGGGGCCGCGAAAACCGGCGGGTCAAAGTCCGCCGCCTGGGCCGCCCTCGTCGGCGCCATCATCGGCGCCATCGCCGGCACGCCATTCATGCCCGTTGTCGGCACCATCGCCGGCGCGGTGATCGGGGCCGGCCTCGCCGCAACCATCGTCGAACTCGGCATTCACAAAAAGCCGTGGCGCGAGTCGTTGAAGGTGGGTGGCGGCGCCGCCGCCGGACGACTCGTAGCCGTCGTCATCAAGGGCGTCCTCGCGCTCGCCTGCGCGGTGATTCTGACGGTCGCTGCACTCGCCTGAAACGCACGTCCTTGTCGAGCCTATGCCGGACACCCCACCCGACGAGTCCGACACGCTCGCCGAGACCAAACGCTCCGAACGCGCCTCCCTCGCCGCCGAACGGCCGTAGCGTCGAAAGTCGCCGGTACCCAGCACCCGCCGCTTGCTGTATGCCCGTGTCATGATGAGCCGCCCACCACTTCTATTTGTGGCGGCCTGCCGTGCCATCGCTCGATAGCGATACAGCCAGGGAAAGGAACATCACAATGAGAATCATGCAGACTCACCGGTCGGCTCGCCTCATCGTTGCAACACTCGCCGCCGTAATCGTCGCGACCGCCGCCCCCGCACCCGCCCAGTCCGGCGGATGGGAAGCCCTGGCGGGACCACCGGCCCCGCGAGTTGGACACGCGCTCGCCTACGACACCGCGCGAGGCGTCACCGTGCTCTATGGCGGCGCGGGCAATGCGGGATACGGCAACATGTGGGAATTCGACGGCGCCGAGTGGTCGCTCCGTTCAATGGCAGGTCCGCCACGGTTCCTCACCGCCATGGCCTATGACAGCGCTCGCGACATTCTTGTGCAATTCGGAGGATCGGCGGACGCCTACGACTTTAAGGGAGATACGTGGGAGTGGAACGGGTCCATCTGGTCGCTGGTATCCACCGTGGGCCCGTCGCCGCGGAGGAATCACGCGATGGTGTACGACAGCGTCAGAGGAGTTACGGTTCTATTTGGTGGATGGGTGGACGGAGGAATCAGCGGCGAGACGTGGGAATGGGACGGAGCAGGCTGGTCGCTGGCATCCTCAATCGGCCCATCACCGAGATACGTTCACGCGATGTCGTTCGATAGCCGCCGCGGCGTTGTGGTGCTCTTCGGCGGATCCGACTTCCAGAAACGTCTTTCCGACACGTGGGAATGGGATGGTGCAACGTGGCGGCTCGTCTCCTCCACGGGACCGCCAGCGCGGGAAAGACATGCGTTGGCCTTCGACAGCCGTCGCGGCGTCACGGTCCTTTACTCGGGGCTGCACACAAACCACTTCCTTCGTGACGTGAGCGATACGTGGGAGTGGGATGGCGCGAACTGGTCCCTCGTCTCCATGTCCGGTCCTCCCGGCATGAGCGAGCATGCCATGACATACGACGCCGCGCGAGGCGTCGTCGTGCTCTTTGGAGGCAGCCATCACAATCTGGGTCATGTTCCGGACACATGGGAATGGGACGGAACGATTTGGTCTCGTACCGCGAGTGTTGCGCCATCCCCCAGAACCAACCACGCGATGACCTACGATACTCGTCGAGACGTAGCTGTTCTATTTGGGGGGCTCGATCAGGACTACAACGGCGAAACCTGGGAGTGGGACAGCTCATCCTGGAGGCTCGCCGCGACTACCGGTCCATCGCCCCGGGCCACTCACGCGATGACGTATCACCCGACGCGAGGCACCACCTTGCTCTATGGCGGCAGACGCTCTGGATGGGTCGAGGACGGAGAATTCTGGGAGTGGGACGGCCGGACGTGGCGAATGATCCAACAGTTCGCGGATCCAGGTCCCGCCACGTACCCGCAGATGGTGTTCGACCAGAAACGGGATGTAGTCCTGCTGGTTCTGAACAATACCACGTGGACATGGGACGCCGAGTCCTGGACGCGTGTTTCAGATAGAGACCCATGGGGATGGTTGGCGTACGACGAACGCAGAGGCGTCGTGGTGTCGGTCGGATTCTCGCCTCCCGATCAGACGACCGTCCATGAATGGGATGGATCCTCGTGGGTGCTCGTTTTCGCAGGACGTGAGCCTCCGCCGCGTTCGGGCGCCACACTGGTCTATGACTCGTCATCAGGCCAGACAATTCTCTATGGCGGCTGGATCACCAACAACCTGCTCGAATCCAGAACATGGGGTTGGGATGGCGCGAAATGGACGTTGCTGGCGTCGCGCGGTCCGCCGCCTCGCAATTTCCACGCGGCCGCTTTCGATAGCAATCGCGGAAAGATGCTCATTTTCGGTGGGAGTTTTACTTCGGGCGAGTTCTGGAACGAGACTCTCAACGACCTCTGGGCGTTCTCCGAGTCCTGCTTCGCCGACTGCGACCAGTCCACGGGCGCAGGCGTATTGGACTTCTTCGATTTCGTTTGCTTCCAACAGGCGTTCATCCTCGGCCAGCCCTACGCCTGCAATTGCGACATCTCCACATGGCCGGGCCCCAACCACTGCGACATCTTCGACTTCCTCTGCTTCCAGAACGCCTTCATCAACGGCTGCCCGTAGCCGCCTCTCTAGCAGGCCGCTAAAAAACTCTCTCACGGCCTCCGAAACGTACGGCTGCACGCCTTTGATCCCGATTTCCGAAGTGATACGGGCGTTGACAAACCT
>JADFGU010000044.1:0-6466 GCA_022567535.1 Planctomycetota bacterium
CAACGACGCGCCCGCCCCGGCCGCGTGGGCCGTGCTCGCGCTGCCGCTTGTGGCGGCCACACGAAGGCGGCGATGGTGACCGATCCGGCCGGCTAGACGTGGTGAATGGTCGGTGACGGACGGGCGCATTCGTGGCGAGCGACCGCACCGCTGCCGCGGTGGGCTCGGAGTCGGTTCGGAATGCGATTCAGAAAAGTGTGCGGGCGGCGATCTGGATGAGGATCATGGTCTGGAGGCCGGCGACGAGATCGTCCAGCACGATGCCCCAGCCGCCGGGCAGGCGCTGGATCTGGTGCGCGGGCCAGAGCTTGAGGATGTCGAAGGCTCGAAAGGCCAGAAACGCCAGCGCGAGTGTGATCGCGGCATTGGGCCAAGTGGCGACCGATTCGGCGGGCAGGAACAGCAGCGGGATGCACTGGCCTGCGGTCTCGTCGGCGACGACCTGGCCTGGGTCTTTCTTGCCGAAGCGGGCCTCGGCCTGGTTCCCCCACACTGCGCACGCGAGCGTGAAGATGATCAGGACCGCGAGGAGGGTGCCGTTGAACACGATCGGGGAGTCGGCCGGTCCCAGGCCGAGGCGATGAGGGCGGCGGCGAGGATCACCGGCGGGAGCGATCCCCATGTGCCCGAGGCGGGCCGAAGATGCCCGAGCCCGAAGGTGGTGACGAGCGCCGAGCCGAGCGGTCCCAGTGTGGCGTTGGAATTCATGCGGATTGGAGCCCGGCAGCGGCGCGTCTGATGTAAGGGATGCCAGACCAGAGGGTTACGAGCACCGTCAGCCAGACGAGGCCGTCGATGAGTGGTCGCCAGAGTGTGCCCGGGGTCGGCTCGGTCAGGGCGAGGATCAGCAGGATCATGGGGATGGCGAGTGACTGGAGGATCATCTTGAACTTACCGGCCCAGCCGGCGGAGAAATCGATGCCCCGGCTCTCGAAGACGGCGCGGATCGAGGTGACGAGCAGCTCGCGTGCGATGACGGCGACGGCCATCCATGCGGCGACGCCCGAGACCTGGAGCCGAACGTCCCGGCCGTCGATCTGCACGGTTTCGAGGAATCCCGGGCCTGCGAGGTAGACGAACGCGCCGAGCACGAGCACCTTGTCGGCGAAGGGATCCATGATGCGGCCGAAGGTCGAGACCACGCCCCATCGGCGCGCCAGATGGCCGTCCAGGAAGTCGGTCAGGGCGGCGAGGATGAAGATGGCGGCGGCGGCGATCAGCCACAGGTCCGGCGGGCCGGAGCGGGCGTGAAGCCCCGTTCGCAGCGAAAGCACGGCAAAGAAAGCTGCGGCCAGCACGACGCGCGAGAGTGTCAAGGCATTGGGAATCCTGCCACGCGCAGCGTCGTCCATGTGGGATGGTAGAGGGGGGGGAAGGCAACAGGGATCAGGCATCAGGCACCAGGGATCAGGCATCAGGTAAGAAACAGAACCAGCGCGAAGGGGAAGGAGGCCCAAGCGCAAGCGCGGGCTCGGTTTAGGTCGTACGGCTCGCCGAGTTGTCTGTATTTGGTGCGTCGGATCCCCGAGCCGACCGTTGGGCGTGTTGAACTCGATGCTCATGGAGGGAGCATGGGGGTGTCAGTGTGAGCTGCCCCCGCTGCATGTTCTTCACGGCGCCAACCGCCAGTCTAGCTGCCGTTCCCCCTCCTCGCGCTCTTGGCGGCGCGTGCGTTGAGGCGTTGGTGATTGTGGGAGAGAGCCCGCGCTGGCGCTTGGGCCTCTTTTTGCTGCGTGGTTGGTGTGTTGGGCCGATGTCTGATGCCTGGTCCCTGATGCCTGTCCTCTCCGAGTGGATGGCGCAGGTACGCGGCACTATCCTCAGGCCCGGTGAGCTGCGTGACGCGGTTGTTGCGCCCGGGCGAGCAGCGGATCGATCGACAGCCGGCCGAGTGGGCCGGCGGACTGGCCACTTTGGAAGTCATCCATCCGGTCATTCTGTACGTGGCGGTGGCGCTGGGTGCGATTGGGGTCGGGCTGTCGCTGCCCAGGCGCGGGGTGAATCCGCAGGCGATCGGGGCGGTGATCGCGGCGTCGGCGGGCGGGCTGGTGATCCTCTTGCTGAGCCTCAACACGTCCAGAAGCGGCGAGGGGCTGCCCAACCCGTTCTTTTATGTCTTCTCGGTGATCGCGCTGGGCGCGAGCCTGCGCATGATCACGCACCCCAGGCCGGTTTACGCGGCGCTTTTTTTTATCATGACCATCATCTCGTCGGCCGGGCTGTACCTGATCCTGGCGGCCGAGTTCATGGCGTTCGCGCTGATCATCGTGTACGCGGGGGCGATCCTGATCACGTACCTGTTCGTGATCATGATGGCCACGCAGTCGCCGACGGTGGAGCAGAACGAATCGCTGCAGGACTACGACACGACCAGCCGCGAGCCGATCGCGGCGACGCTGGCGGGGTTCGTGCTGCTGGCGGTGCTGACGTCGATGCTGTTCACGGGGCTCACGTCGCTGCCGGCGCCGAGCGGGCGGTCGATCGCGCCGGGGCTGCTGGTCGAGCTGCCCGGGAAGGTCGAGCGGGCGATGCGGCGCGCGGGCGCGTTGCCGCCGGGCGCGAGCGTGGCGACCGACGACGCGGGACGGATGCTGCTGGACCCGGTTGCGGGGACGGTGACGATCTCGACCGCGGCGGGGGGGCGCGAGGTGGTGGAGCTGCCGGCGGGCCTTGGCGTCGGCAACGTCGAGCGCGTCGGGATGAGCCTGCTGGGCGACTATCCGGGGCTGATCGAGATCGCCGGCATCATCCTGCTGATGGCGATGCTGGGCGCGATCGTGCTGGCGCGGCGGAAGGTGATGGCTGACGACGAGGACCGGGCGGCTATGGCGGCGAAGATCGCCCGGCGCGGGACGGGGGGTGGGCAGTGACGTCCTTGCTCGCGCAGTCGGCGCTGCCCGCGGCCATGGGGTCGGGGGTGCTGGCGCACTACCTGTTCGTATCGGTGGTGATGTTCGCGATCGGCGTGATCGGGTTCCTCACGAGGCGGACCCTGATCATCATGTTCCTGTGCACGGAGCTGATGTTCCAGGCGGCCGGCATCGCGCTGGTCGCGTTCAGCCGATACCACCTGAACATGGACGGGCAGACGTTCGTGATCTTCGTCTTGACGGTTGCGGCGGCGGAGGCGGCCATGGCGCTGGCGCTGGTCGTATTGCTGTTCCGACGCAGCGAGTCGCTGGACGCGGAGGGGTGGTCGGAGATGAGGGGGTGAGGGGGAAGGCATCAGGCATTAGGCATCAGGCATTAGGGAGAAGGCATCAGGCATTAGGCATCAGGCATTAGGAAAGGCGACAGAGAGCACGGGGGGAGGAGGCCCAAGCGCGAGCGCGGGCTCTTGGGGAGGGAGAAGGCATCAGGCATCAGGCAATAGGCAATAGGCAATGGGCAATGGGCAAGTGAGACAGGGGCTGGTTTGAGCGGAATCGAGCGGGTTATCCAGACGATCGGTGAGACGGTGGCGGTCGGTGCGCAGCACGGGGGCGGGCATGTGGCGACGGTCGAGCACGGGCCGACGTGGATGGCGCTGGCGCCGTTCCTGCCCATCGTCGGCGTGGTGATCTGCCTCATCTGCGCCCTGGTGCCGAGGCTTCGCACGAGCAAGCTGCCGGCGTGGGGGACGGTGGCGTCGCTGGCGGTGGCGTTCGGGCTCATCCTGGCGACGTGGCTGACCCTCGACGGGCGGACGCTCAACGTCCATGCGTGGGAGTGGATCAATCTCTCGTGGGGCGACGGGCCCGGGCGGGCGCTGATCGCGAACTTCGCGTTTCACATCGACTCGTTGACGGTTCTGTGGATGCTGTTCGTCACGGGGCTCGGGGCGCTGATCGCGCTGTATGCCGTGGAATACATGGAGCGCGATGTCGGGCTTGGGTACTGCCGGTTCTTCGCGGGGTTCAGCCTGTTCGTGTTATCGATGTCGTGCCTGGTGATGGCCAACAACCTGCTGCTGATGTACCTGGGCTGGGAGGGCGTCGGGTTCTGCTCGTACCTTTTGATCGGGTACTTCTACAAGAAACCCAGCGCGGTGGCGGCGGCCAAGAAGGCGTTCATCGTCAACCGCATCGGCGACCTCGGGCTGGCGCTTGGCATCATGCTCATCTTCGTGCAGTTCGGCACGCTTGAATACGGCGAGCTGTTCGCCAACGAGCGGCTGCTCCACTACAAAGACCTCGCGCTCGCGGGTGACTTTGCTCAGATCCCGTTCAATATCCAGCTGATCGCGCTGCTCTTGATGGTCGGCGCGTTCGGCAAGAGCGCGCAGTTCCCGCTGTACGTGTGGCTGCCCGACGCGATGGAGGGCCCGACGCCCGTGAGCGCGCTCATCCACGCGGCGACGATGGTCACGGCGGGGGTTTTCCTGATCGCCCGCATGTTCCCGATCTTTCTCGTGAGTGAGTATGCCCTGCCCACGGTCGCGTGGATCGGCACGATCACGGCGCTCCTGGCGGCGACCATCGGCATGGCCCAGTTCGACATCAAACGCATCATGGCGTATTCGACGGTGTCGCAACTGGGGTACATGTTCGCGGGGCTGGGCGTGCTGACGAGCGTGGGCGCGGCGTTTCACGTCTTCACGCACGCGTTCTTCAAGGCGACGCTGTTTCTGTGCTGCGGGGCGGTGATGCATGGCTTCGCGGGGCAGCTGGACCTGCGCAAGGTCAGCGGGCTGCGAAGCCAGAAGGGGTGGATGATCGTCACGCTAGCGATGCTGATCGCGTGCCTGAACCTGTCGGGCTTCCCGCTCACGGGCGGGTTCTTCAGCAAGGACATGATCCTGGCCGAGGCGTTCGTCACGCCCGGGTTCAGGGTGATCGGCTGGATCCTGCTGCTGACGGCGGGGCTGACGGCGTACTACACATTCCGCGTGTTCTTCCGCGTGTTCGTCGGGCCGGTGGACTTTGAGCCGGGCGACGAGCACCACGGCGAGCCCGATTCGTTCCACCCGCACCCGCCGGGGTGGGCGGTCAATACTGTGCTGGCGATCCTGGGGGTGGGCTCGCTGCTGGTCGCGGGCGTGTACTTCGTCGGCGGCGAGCAGGGGTGGGTGGGGTCGATGATCCACGACTCGAGCGCGCACTACCAGGCGGACGGCACGCACGGCGGCACGCTGTTCGGGCAGGATCCGCACACGATCATGTACTATGTCTCGGCGGCAATCGGGCTGGCGGGGATCACGATCGCGTGGTGGCTGCATTACGCGGGCCGGACCGAGTCGGCGACGTGTCGGGCTGATCGGCTGGCCTTCACCCGGTCGCGCGTGGCACGCTGGGCGCGGGACAAGTGGTACGTGGACGAGTTCTACGACTTCCTGTTCCGACGACCGCTGTGGCTGCTGGGGCAGGTGTTCTACTTCTTCGACCGTTGGCTTGTGGACGGGCTTGTGAACGTGTTCGGGATCCTGCCCAGGCTGACCGGGTGGGCGGTGCGTCCGAGCCAGAGCGGGCTGTTGCACGGGTACGCGCTCGGAACCATCGGGGGCACCGCGGTGCTGCTGTTGATCGTGTGGCTGGTGACATGAGAGCGAGGCCGACGTGAACGTGCTGGTGCTGATGATCCTGCTCCCGCTTCTGGCTGCGGCTGTGGTTGTGTACGCGCCGGCCCGGCGCGCCAAGTGGGTGGCGCTGACGGGGACGCTGGCTGCGGGCGCAGCGTGCCTGCTGGCGTTCTTGGCGTTCGACTGGACGGATGCGGCGGCGATCCAGTTCCAGGCTTCGCGACCCTGGCTGCCCACGCTCGGGCTTGAGCTTTCCGTCGGCGTGGATTCCGTGGCGCTGCTGCTGATCGCGCTGACGGTGCTGCTGGGGCCGATCTGCGTGCTGGCCTCGTTCACCGGGATCACCGGCAAAGTCAAGACGTATTACGCGTGGCTATTGGTGCTGCAGGCGGCGATGACGGGCGTGTTCGCGGCCCGCGACCTGATCGTCTTCTACACCTGCTTCGAGTTCACGCTGGTGCCGATGTACGTGCTGATCGCGCTGTACGGCTCGAGCAACCGGGCCAAGGCCGCGACCAAGTTCTTCCTGTTCACCTTCACCGGGTCGGTCATCGCGCTGGCGGGGCTGATCTACGTGGCGTGGTTCAACGCGACGCTGGTGGGGTACGACCCGGCGCTGCTGCACGGCACGTGGACGTTTGACATCGCGACGCTGGAGCGTGCGGCACGGGAGATGAGCGCGTCGCAGCAGGCGTGGGTGCTGGCGGCGTTGCTCGCGGGGTTCGCTGTCAAGGTGCCGTTGTTCCCGGTGCACACGTGGCTGCCCCTGGCGCACACCGAGGCGCCGACGGCCGGGTCGGTGATCCTGGCGGGCGTGCTGCTGAAGCTGGGGACGTACGGGCTGTACCGGTTCGTGCTGCCGTTCGTGCCGGACGCGGTGGTCGAGTACGCGTGGCTGATCGCGGGCGTGAGCATCGTGGGGATCCTGTACGCGGGGCTGGTCTGCTGGGTGCAGACGGACGTGAAGAA
>JADFGU010000044.1:6476-12248 GCA_022567535.1 Planctomycetota bacterium
TCATCTACACCTCGCTGGTCGCGCTGGCCCAGGAGGACATGAAGAAGCTGATCGCGTACTCGTCGGTGGCGCACCTCGGGTTCTGCGTGCTCGGGCTGGTGGCGCTCAACAGCGCCGGGCTGACCGGGGCGGTCCTGTACATGCTCAACCACGGGCTCTCGACGGGCGCGCTCTTCCTCATGATCGGCATGATGTACGAACGCTATCACACGCGCTCGATGGACGAGGTGGGAGGGCTGGCGTCGAAGATGCCGATCTGGTCGACGTTCATGCTCTTCTTTGTGCTCGCGTCGGTGGGGCTGCCCGGGCTGAACGGGTTTGTGAGCGAGTTCCTGTGCCTGCTGGGCGCATTCCAGGCGGGCGACTGGGGGGGCGCGGTCGGCGGGACCGGGCTGTTCACGCTCGGGCCGTGGTACGCGGCGGTGGCCGGGCTGGGCATGATCATCGCTGCGATGTACCTGCTGTACATGACCGGGCGGATCGTGTTCGGCGAGTACCGCGAGCCGGCCGGGCATCACGAGCACGACGTGCTGCCGACGGATCTGAACTGGCGCGAGATCGGGCTGCTGCTGCCGTTGGCGGCGCTGTGCCTGGGGCTGGGTGTGTATCCCACGCCGGTGCTGCGGGCGCTCGAGCCGTGCGTCGATCAGACCATCGCGATCGTGACGGGTGCTGCCGACACCGGCGTCGAGATCGTCCGGGGCGGTGAGACCGAACCGAGGCTGGTCGAGGGGGGGAGGCCATGATCGAGCGGGTGGCGTACCTGTGGCCAGAGATCGCGCTGTTCGCGGCGACGTGCGTGGTGATGGTGCTGGGGTTGTCGCGGTCGCTGGCGCTGCGTCGGCTGTGCGGGCCGGTGTGCGGGATCGGGCTGGTGATCGCGGGGCTGGTCGCGCTCAGGACGCCCGCATCGCCGGGGATTCTGCCGCAGCTGATGCCGTACGCCAAGGCGATGATCGCCGGCGTGGGCGTGCTGCTGCTGCTCATGCTGGGCGGGACGGTGGACCGCGAGGAGGAGGAGCAGATTGCCGCCGGCCAACGCACGTTCGATGCGACCCGGACCAACCGGGCCGAGTTCTATGCATTCTTCATGTTCTCGTTCACGGGGCTGATGCTGTGCGCGTCGGCGGACGGGCTGATCTGGCTCTTCCTGGCGCTGGAACTCACGAGCCTGCCGACGTACGTGATGGTGACGATTTCGTCGCGTTCGGCCCGCGCGCAGGAGGCGGGCGTCAAGTACTTCTTCCTCGGGGCGCTCGGAGCGGCGATCTTCCTGTACGGCTTCACGCTGATCTATGGCGGGACCGGGATGACGCGGTTCACCGACATCTCGGCGGTGCTCGCGGCCGAGGGCATGAACAGCATCACGCTGGCGGGCGTCATGCTGGCGCTGATCGGGATCTGCTTCAAGATCGCGGCGGTGCCGATGCACTTCTACACAGCGGATGTCTACCAGGGTGCGGCGGCGCCGGTGTCGGCGATGCTCGCGTTCGTGCCCAAGACCGCCGGCTTTCTCGCCATCATCCTGCTGACGACGATGGTCTCGGCCGCGGCCGGCGAAACCGGGGGCGGGGACGGCGGGTGGCTGCCTGAGCCCGTCCGCGTCCTGCTCTGGGTCATCGCCGCCATGACCATGACCGTCGGCAACGTGCTGGCGATCCTGCAGCGGTCGGTCAAGCGATTGCTCGCGTATTCGTCCATCGCGCACTCGGGGTACATGCTCGTGGGCATCGTCGCCGGCCCGGGCGACGGGTCGTTCACGCACAACGGGCTGGCGGCCGTGCTGTTCTATCTGCTGTGCTACGGCGTGATGAACGTGGGTGTGTTCGGCGTGGTGGCGTGCCTGGAACGGCGGGGCGCGGACGGCTGGGAGGAGGTCGAGAACCTCGACGACCTGCGCGGGTTGTGCAAGGCTCGGCCGCTGCTCGGGTGGTCGATGGTGATCTGCGCGCTGAGCCTGCTGGGCATGCCGCCGCTACTGGGGTTCTGGTCGAAGCTGCCGTTGTTCACCAGCGCCATCTCGGCGGGCGAGGTGGCGCTGGTGATCGTGCTGGCGGTGAACGCCGCGATCGCCGCGTACTACTACCTCGGGCTGGTCAAGGCGCCGCTGCTGACGGACCCGGATCCGGATGCTGCGCCGATGACCGAAACGCCCGTGGTATGGCGTCGGCTGGCGACAGTGCTCTCGGCGTCGGGCGTGATCGCCCTGGCCATCGCCGCCGATCCGTTCATGCGAGCGAGCGAAACCGCGGGCCGAACCCGGGACTTGATGAAGCCCGATCACGGAGCGGGCGAGCACGCGGAGGCTGTACCCGTTGCTCCCGACGACCGGTAGAGCGCTCGAAACGCTTGAGGACGTGCGTAATCCGAGCCTTCGCCCGGGGCGGGCTCAGACTCGGCGTCCGTGTAGGCGCGGGTCCGAGGTGTTGATGGAAACCGGGCTGCACGCGGGATGTCGAGCGTCCGCTCCCTTCCGGTCGCGGCTCGTATCGGAGGCGCACGTACGGGGCGCGGATACAACGCGCGCGAGGGGCGCGTACGGGGCGCAGCGCGATGGTGATGGGAAATGCTCTAATCGTCGTCGTCGTCATCGTCGCGCTCGGACGATCTGCGGAAGCGGCGCGTGCCGATGCCGGACCATTGCGAGCTGGCGCCGACGAACGAGACGACCGCCCAGGCGATGAGCCACGCCCTGGCCGACAGCGCGGTCAGGAACCCGATGGGCATGTCGAAGGCGGTGAGCAACCAGACCAGGCATGGGATCCAGATTGCGGCGCCGAAGAGGGCGGTGAACAGGGCCGACGCCCGCTTGGGCATGACCAGCCCGAGCAGCCCGCCCAGGATGGCGCCCACGAACCCGGCGGCGGAGATCACCGAGCGATCGCGCACGGGCAGCTGGGACCAGATCAGGCCGAGCTCCGCCCCGAGCAGGCCCACGAAGTTGCGCACAACCTTGGCTGCGGTGAGGGCGACCTCGATGACGTCGTCTTCTGAATCCTCGGCCGGGCCGGGTTGGGCGAGCACAGCTTCGATCGGGCTCTCGGTTGGCTCGGTTCGGACGGGGACGTTGGGCAGGGCCAGTTCGCCGGGCGACAGGGCCGCGTGTTCCGCCGGGACGTCGATCGCACGATCCGGGGTCGGATTGGCGTTGAGGTAGATGGCGGCGCCGAGGCAGGCTGCGATGGCCACCGAGGCGCCGGACGCGATCGCCATGGTGAATCGAAACAGCACAGCCGACCCGACCAGCCCGACCAGGGCCCCGACGCCCAGCCCGACGTACGGCGAGGGGTAGCCGAAGAATGCGTCGTGCCCGAATCTCGGGGCCAGGAAGAAGCCGAGCGTCCCGGCCAGGGCGACGCCGAGGACGAGAAACACGGGTTTGATGATTCGTCGTCCGGCCAGCCACAGGGCCAGCCCGGCCGCGAGCCCGATGAACGCGGCGGCGTGCACCCCGATCGGCAGCGACTGCAGGGAGCCGAGCAGTTGCTCTGCGGACTCGATGGACGGGCCGGTCTGCATGCACTTCTCCGGGGCGGACCCAATTCTATATCGATCGGGGCGGGATGGATCGGCCGGTTTCCTGTGTATAGATTGGGCGGTGGCGGTCAGGTCTTGCACCGCTGGAGCCGATAACGGTCCCATCGTGAGCGACCCAGAGCCCAGCACCGCCCCCGGTTTCCCCTCCGGCGACGATCCGCCGCCGAGTCTGGACGCGCTGCGCGGGGAGATCGACCAGGTTGACACGGAGCTGGTTCGGCTGCTCAACGAGCGGGCGCGGGTCGTGCAGCGGATCGGGAATCTGAAGCGCGACACGGGGTCGCCGATCTACGCGCCCCACCGCGAGGCGGAGGTGCTGGGCCGGGTGCTTGGCAAGAGTCGCGGCCCGCTCCCAGACCGGACGATCGAGGCGGTGTACAAGGAGTTGATGTCCGGCTCGTTCGCGCTGGAGCAGCCGATGCGGATCGGGTACCTCGGCCCGCCGGGCTCGTTCTCGCACCTGGCGGCGGTGCGGCAGTTCGGGTCCAGCGTCGAGTACGACGACCTGAGCCTCATCGAGCACGTCTTTGATGCGGTCCGACGCGGGCACGTGGACCACGGGCTGGCGCCGATCGAGAACTCGGCGTTCGGCGGGATCACCGAGACGCTCGACGCCCTGCGCGACGCGGGCACGGAGGTGACGGTGTACGCCGAGGTGCAGATCGCCGTGCACCACGCGCTCTTGTCGCCGTGCGCGGCGCCCTCGATCGACACGATCTACTCGAAGCCGGAGGTTTTCGCGCAGTGTCGGCGGTGGCTGACGGCCCAGTACCCGGGGGCGGAATTGGTTTCGACGGCCAGTTCCAGCCGCGCGGCGCAGTCGGTGGCTCAGCGGTACGCGTCCGATGGCGTGCGTGGCGAGGCGGCGATCGCGTCGACGTTGGCGGGCCAGATCTACAACGTGCCCGTCCTCTTCGAGAAGATCGAGGACAACCCGAACAACATCACGCGGTTCTTCGTGATCTCGAAGCAGTCGGCCCAGGCGAGCGGCGACGACAAGACCTCCATCATGTTCACCACCGCCGACAAGCCCGGGGCGCTGGTCGAGGTGCTCAGCGTCTTCGAGCGGGCGGGCGTGAACCTGACGCACATCGAGAAGCGGCCCAGCGGCCGGACGAACTGGACGTACACCTTTTTCATCGACGCGGCCGGTCACCGCGAAGAGCCGGCGCTGCGCTCGGCGGTGGACGAGGCTTCGCGGCATTGCCGCGAACTGGTGGTGCTGGGGAGCTACCCACGCTCGCGGCGGATCATGTAGGATCGCAACCCGGCGTCTATTTTCGTACTATGTTTGGGCTTTTGACGGACTTATGCCGACTCCCGGAATCGGGTCGGCCCGGGCCGGGCTAGGCGCGGTGGGCGAAAGCCGCTATGCTATCTCGACCTGTGACGGAGCCCGCTGCGGCGCGGAGGAACCCGCGTGAACCGGAGTGCGTACCGTGACGGGTCCAGAGGTTGAGCCGGTCCTGGGTAGGATCGGTTGAGCGGTCCGAGGGTCGGCCCCCGCATGCCGACCAGAGGCCGACGCCCATGCCGTCGCGCTTCGGTAGATGTACGCGAGCGGCTGGGTAAGCACGACCCAGAGCAGGCTGTGAGAATCGGCCTTGATCGGACCCCACCGGGGTCCCTGGGCGACAGGACACGTTTCCCGATGAAGACGCGAACGACGATGGCTCGGCTTGACCCCACACGATCTCGCGCCGACCGAGACGCTCGTTCGAGCAGTGAACCGCACACGAGGAAGGTGAAAGCACGATGAGACGGACGCATAAAGCCAGCCGACCTTATGTTCGCACGCGCCGTTCGATCCGGCACGCCTCGCTGAGTCCGGCCGGCGCGCTGTCCACGGCAGCCGGCGCGCTGGCGCGCCCCAGTATCGAGCAGCTCGAGACTCGCCAGCTGCTGTTCTCGCTGACCATCGGCGCCGTGAATCCGCTCACCGGCGTCGGACAGGCGACGGCGACGTTCGGGTATGTCATCCCCTACCTGGCGCCGACCACCGATTCGATGGAGGTAGAGCCGGAGACCATCACCGAGGACTTCAACGACGAGATCCAGCCGCAGATCCCGGTGCCATTCGGCGTCTTGCTGGGAAGCCCCGTGCAGTTCAACGAGTCGAACCTGACGCTGTTCCACACCATCCAGGCCAACGCGGACCGGAGGCTCATGCCCCGGGACGCGGAGGGTCAGGACGGCTGGTTGCGGCTGCGCATCCAGACAGGACAGCAGTTCTCG
>JADFGU010000045.1 GCA_022567535.1 Planctomycetota bacterium
CCCGCCAAAGAGCGTGCTGCACTTGGCGCTCCCGATCGGTCCAAGTCCGCAAGTGGACGAGGGAGTGACGTTTGCGTTCTCGCCGGTTTCACGGACGGTCGCATACATTGCGCAGGATCCGGCCGACGACTCGCCCGACGCCACGACTGCGATCTACTTGCGAGACCTCGACTCGAACGAGGCACGGCGCCTCACCGGAACGGAGCACGCCCGATACCTGAGCTTCTCGCCCGATGGGACACACCTCGCCTTTGCCGGGTTCGACCCGGACTCTTCGCGCGAAGAGGTGCGCCGAGTAAGCGTGAACGGCGGCCCGGTCCTTGAGGTCTTTGCCGATCGGACCAGTGACAAATATCTCACGCGCATGAGCCTTGTCTGGATCTCGAATGACGAGATGCTGGCCATGAGCGCGGACGGGTTTACTTTGTACCGCGTGGCCATAGCCGGGGGCGATCTTGTCGAAATCACGACGTTTGCCAGGGACGGGGAGTGGCAGTTTAACGCGCCGTCGTCGATGCTCGGCCCGGACTCGGTGTTCCTGTCGCGCGTCAGCGTGTCGGCAGCCGGGATTCGTATGGGGCTCTTCCGCCTCGATCTTGAGACGGGCGACGTCGCGGAGATTCTCGCTGACGCGGGAGCCGCACAGGTGCTCCCCGGCGGACGGATGCTGTTCGTACGCAACGAGACACTGTGCGTTACACAGTTCGATGCCGACAGCGCTCGCGTGATCGGCGCCGTGACTCCGATCGTGTCGGGATTGCTGTCATTGGCATCGTATTCGGTCTCGGCGCAGGGTGACCTCCTGGTCGCCCGGAGCGTTGGCGGGCACGAGAGTTCGCGACTCATGTCCATCGACCGCGCAGGGCAGAGTGTCCCGCTGATCGAATCCCGGCGAGACTTTTCCGCGCCGGTCGTCCTCTCTGGCGATGGACAACAACTCGCCATCACCATCATGCGCCCAGGCGTGCCCCCGGCCGCACACACACTCGATCTCGACACCGGGTTCCTCCGTCCCGCGTTTCCCTCGGCCGATGTATCGTGGTCGGAGGGATGGGCGCCGGACGGGCGATTGATCGCAAACCACTGGTTCACGCCCACCCATGGTGAACTTGTTCTGCTCGACCCCTCGTCAAGCGCCGAGGTGACACCGATCCTGCCCGAAACGGACGGTCTCGGCTCGCAAATCAACGCGACCATGACACCGGATGGCCGGTTTGTGGTCTTCCGGTACCGGACGCACATCGAGCCGGACACCCAGGACATCTACGCCGTGGACCTTGAGAGCGATCAGGATCCGGTGCCGATTGCGATCGTCGCGACGAGCGCGTCCGAGGCCGGCCCGAGTCTGTCTCCAGACGGGGAGTGGCTGGCATACACCACGGATGCGTCGGGAACCCGCCAGGTCGTGCTCCAGGCGTTCGACCCGGATCGACTCGGGGAGCCCACGCGAGTGTTCCCTGTGTCCTTCGACGGCGGGCGCGCACCGCTCTGGTCCCCAGACGGGAGCGAGTTGTTCTTTCTCGACACCGAACTCGATAACCTGTTCGGTGTCGAGGTCACGACGGGCCGGGAGATGAGCATCACGCCACCAAAGCTCATTCTTGGAGCCACGGATCTCAACATTGGAGGGGTCGACGACGGGATGGGGTGGCGCCCGATCGACATTACGCCCGATGGTGAGCGATTCGTGTACATCGAGCGCGCAGGCGACGACGAACCCCCGACCCACCTCGACCTGACAATCAACTGGCTCGATGAACTCGACAAGCTCGTCCCGCCGCGGCGATAGACTCTCCGACCCATGCAAGACCAGATCGGCCCATACCGGATAGATCGCGAAATCGGACGCGGCGGCATGGGCGTGGTCTACCTTGCCCGCGACACCAAACTCGACCGCGACGTGGCGATCAAAGCCCTGCCCGAAGACCTCGCCGCCGATCAGGCTCGCATGGAGCGCTTCGAACGCGAAGCCAAGTCCCTCGCGGCGCTCAACCATCCCAACGTCGCGGGTATCTACGGCGTCGAGGAGCAGGATGATCGGAGATACCTGATACTCGAGTATGTCGAGGGTGAGACGCTCGGCGAACGCCTTGATCGCGGACCGATCCACGTCGATGAGGCCTGCGAGATCGCCATCGGCATCGCTGCAGGCGTCGAGGCCGCCCACGAAGCTGGCGTGATTCACCGCGACCTGAAGCCCGACAACATCAAGATCACACCGGAAGGCCAGGTCAAGGTACTCGACTTTGGACTCGCCAAGATCGACGACGCAAGCACATCGACGGCCCAGGGCGACGTGCCGACACTCACCACGCCGTAGGGTGCAAATACTCGGCTCATTCCACCGTACCGCCGCGCGAGCTGAGTATTTGCACCCTACGGGATTGCGTCCCAAGCATCAGTGAGCGAACGGCAGTCTCGCTTCACTCGTTGTCCGTAGCGTTCGGCTGGATAAGATAACTGACGTGTGTTCAGGCTGCTTGGCACGCAGCCATGCGGACCTCAGGGCCCTTTGAAAAGGAGCACAGGGCTATGACAACGATCACAATCGGACTCGGGCTTGTACTGATCGCTCTTGGTCTTGGCGGTTATTTTGGCACTGGTCGCGAGAGCTTGACGGCGTTGATCCCGGTGCTCTTCGGCTTGCCGCTGGCGCTCCTCGGTGTGGTCGCGCTGAAAGGACACATGCGGAAGCACGCGATGCACGCTGCTGCCGTCATTGGTCTGCTGGGTTTCGCAGGAACCGTCAAGGGATTGATGAAGCTGCCCCTGCTTCTGACCGGAGGTGAACTCGCGCGGCCGGCCGCGGTTGCAGTCCAAGCTGCCATGGCCATCGTCTGCCTTCTGTTTGTGGTGTTGTGCGTCTGGTCGTTCACCAAGGCTCGCCGCGCCGGCGCTGTGAAGAAGGATTCGTGATGTGGAGCGCGGCAGCTTGAGAGCCCTTTCTCTTCCCGATGCTTCGGGGAGGGCCGATTCATGGCGTCCGTCGCTGTCGAGCCATTCATCAAGAACAAGGACCGCCCACAGCTTGTTCCGAGTGTGGCGCGGACTTGCACCCTCGGCTCAAGTCGTGACGCGCCACCTCGTGGTCACCGTGCTTGTCTTGTCGTGGGGAGGGTGAAAGCCATGCGCACATTGGGCGAAACACCGCACGATTCTGATTCGCAACGCCTCACGGACGCGCTCGCGGAGTTCTACCGCGTCAACGACTACGGCGAAGACGGCGGCGCTTCGGCGCGCTGGGTCAGAGTGCAACTCAAGCCGCTGCCACTGTCCTTCTACATCCCCAACTTCGATGCGCGCCGTCATGCACTACGGCTGCACGATATCCACCATCTCGCCACGGGGTACCGGACGAACCTTGCCGGCGAGGCCGAGATCGCAGCGTGGGAGATCGGTGGAAGCTGCACGACATACTGGGCCGCATGGCTGTTGAACTTCAGCGCGTTCTGCTATGGCTGGGTATGCCTGCCGCGGCGGGCGTTTCGAGCGTTCGTGCGCGGCAGGTGTACTCGGAACCTCTATCATGAAGGGTGGCGCGACGGATTCCTCGACGAAACCATCGCCCGCATGCGCCGTCACCTGGAACTCGATCAGATGACGCCAAGAGCCCGCTTGTCGGACATCATCCTCTATCTGGTATGGGTCATGATCGCGATCGTGACCACTGTCGGAATCGGAGCGATCATTGGCGGGCTGCTCGTCGGCGTCGCTCGATTGCTCGCCAACTGAATCTCATCGCTCTCCACCTGTTGCCAGATAGGTCAGGCCACCGCGATCAGCTCGACCGCGAGCATCAGATCGACCGAAGTCACATAGAATGTGGCCCAGCAGGGGGCCAGACGTCGTAGGGTGCAAATTCTCGGCCGGCGACTGAATACCCGGATCGGAGCCTCGCACACAGGGTGCCGGTACTCTCCGTCCATGACTAGCACATTCCGCCCGTGGCAGCTTCTGAGCGCGATCATCGCAGCGTGAGCCGAGTGTTTGCACCCTACGGGAGTGCCGGATTCATGAAGCCACGGTACCGGTCCAGAAGTGGCCATGCCGTGTCCCGACAGCTTCTCCTCAGGTCCTAGAAACCCTTGCAGGCCGGCCGTTTCCGAGGTAGGCTGAGTATTGGAACGATACGCTGTCGTTGGGCAGCAGCTTGGCGATCTGCCGGCCTCGGAGCCACAATACAGTTGCGCCATAACAGAACTCTACTCGGCGTGAATCTCGATCGAAGCGATCGTCGTATCATCCATGAATGTACTACTCCCACTGAATTCCTCAAGTGCCGCAAAGACCCCGGCAACATCATCTCTGATCGAATCAGAGTTGGCAATAATGCGGCCTAGACGGGCATTCTCAAAGCGCTCATTATGTGTATTCGGTTGTTCAACGATGCCGTCACTGTAAAGAACGAGGCGATCACCGGGCTTCAACTCGAGACGTGCCGATGAATACTCGAAATCGGGTTGAAGACCGATCATCAAGCCTGCGGGTGATTGCGGGCAAACGGGCGCGGCGCCGTCGGTGCAGAACAGCCAGTGGCCGTGGCCGGCATCGACATAGCTGAGCACACGCTCGATCTCGTCATACACACCAACCCACAGCGTTGCAAACATGCGATTCGATGAGTGATGAACCAGATAGGCGTTGACCTCGGTCACCGCGGCGGCTGGATCGCCGCCATTCGACAAAGTCGCGCGCAAATGGGATATCACTGCGGACATGAGTACCGCGGCTCCGATACCGTGCCCGGTGATGTCGCCGAAGCAGATCCCGGTTCTGTGATCGTCAACAGCAAAGATATCAAAGAGATCGCCCCCAATCACGGATCCCGCACAGGTCCGCGACGCATATCTGAGTCGGCCAACGGTACCCTCAGCCTCAGGCAGCAAGAACGATTGAGCCTCCTGTGCGATTTCCAGATCCGCGTCTAGTCGCATTTGTCGCTTCTCAAGTTCGATCCGCTTCAGACTGGAAAGTGCGACACCTGCGACCTGCGACACGGCCTGACAGAAACTCGCGGCGTCCGGCTGCGGTGCTACTTCGCCTTCGCGCGAGTCGAGATACACGGCCCCGACTACCGTCGAGTCGACGACGAGCGGGGTGCACAGGGCCGCCACAATACCAAGTTCTGCGATACTCTGGCCGTAGTGTTCCTCCGCGCCATGTGACAACCGCGCTACGCATCCAGTTGCCGCGGCTTGTAACAGAGATCGGCTGAAGATCATCCCATCCGACGTGTCACTCTGATGTTCAAGAGACGCGACGATTTCGACCTGTTCGAGTGAACCGCTCCATCGCAACATCGCCGCGCGAGGAAACCCGGTGCCTGAGATCATTAGCCTGATGACAGCTTCTGCGAGTTCGACTTCGGTGGCGGCCTGATGAATTGAGGCGCAACCCTCGATGATGAGGGCTAAACGTCGGTGCGCGATTGAGTCGAACTCCCTCGTCGGTACCGCCTCAACCAGCGCTCCAGGTGCATCCGCAGCACTCATCGTTGCCAGTTCTCGGTGGCCCACCGCAGCCAAATCCACGCGGAACATGTAAGCGCCAATGCGCAGGAGATCACCTTGGTCGGCTGGTGTTGGCTTCCGTGGGCTCAGTCGGACGCCGCTCAGGAATGTTCCACCCCTGCTTCCCAAATCTGTCACGAACCACTGGCCATCGCGGCTGTCGACGGCAACATGCTGCCGGGAGACACTTGGCTCGTGCAGGCAGAAGTCACACTCCGCTGCGCGACCCAGAAGCGATCGGGAGTCCGGTTCAAGGACGATGGGGTCGATCGGTGGCCCTGCGACGGGAGTCAAACAGAGTGTCTTATGGCGCACATCGTCTGCCATCCGGTGGAGTTCCTCCTTCACGCCGCCCAACCTGCTTCCACTAGCACAGTCATTGATCGCCATGGGGTACTTGGGAAGTGTACACCGATGAAATAAGGCCGCCGTAGGGTGCAAATACTCAGCCGGAGTAGCGGGCCAGCAGTTTGTTGCACCGCTCACAAGCCAAACAGCATCTGGTTCATCCGGGTTTGACATGGTATCAGGAAGCGCTGGTCCGCTACTCGTAACCGCTCGTACGAGGCTCAGATCACGGTTTTCTGTTGCGGGCCGAGTTTTTACACCCTACGGGGTCAGGTTCGACATGGTGCCGCAGAACGACGACCCGCTACTCGGCACACTTCGTGCGAGGCTCAGATCCCGGTATTCTGTGACCGGCTGAATATTTGCACCCTACGCGATCTCCGGAATGTCGTCCTCGTTGGGGTGAAAGTTGGAGCGCCCCTCCGGGCCGTGCGGCAGGTAAGGCCGCACCGGGCGACGCTTGTCCACCGAGCCCCGCACCCACCCGTCGATGAGCATGGTCTCGAGCGTCGCCATCGCATCGTGGGCCTGAAGCCACGGGATGCGGGCAGCGACATCGACGATCGCCTGCGCAATCGAGTCCATGTCATTGGGCGTGGACCTGAGCACGTCGTGCACGACGGCGTAGACCCCGAGCAGGGGGAGTGTTCTCCCGCCGCGAGTGTACGCGTCGCGCGCCTCGATGCGCCCGTCCTTGAGCAAGGGCACCTTGGTCTTCCGGGCGCCCACGAGGTTGAGCTTGAACGTGTTGTACTTGCTGATCGACCACGGCGCATCGGGCTGATCGACGAACTTGCCCGTGATCTCGTGCACAGCCCCGAAGTCGAGCCCGGCGATGCCCGGCCGCGATCCGTCCTCGGGGTTGAACCCCCCGAGACTGAGCCAACGGAAAGCCTCCTTGGCCGTGAGCTTGATGCCCGCGTCCTTGGCGATGTCGGCGGAGATGTCCTGGAGGTCGGTGAACTGCCCGTTGGCGGCGTACCAGAACTCGGCGAAGCGTATGAACTGCTTCATCTGCCGCTGCTGCGACTTGGTGTACCAGTCGGCCAGCCACGCCCGGTCGTGCTCGCCGCGCTCGAGCGAGAGGATCATGTAGGCGGCGGCGCGGGCGCCGACATGCGTCAATGCCAGCCCGCCCGCGAGCACAGGGTCGGCGAAACCCGCGCTCTCGCCGACCAGCATCCAGTTGCTCCCGACCATGCGATCGGCCAGAAAGGACCAGTCAGTGGTTGTGCGCACGGGCGTTTCTCGGGTTGCGTCCGCCGTGAGCGCCATGACCCGCGGGCATTGAGAGAGCGCGTCGAGGTACAACTCCTCGGGCGACATCCCCTTCGCCTTGTAGTATGCGGCCGGACAGATGAACCCGATGCTCGTCCGCGTCGGGCTGATCGGGATGAACCAGATCCATCCCGAGCCGATGGAGAGCACCTGCACGCGCGTGCCCCCCGTGCCGATCGTCGTCGCCCATCGCGCATCCTCCCAGTAGTCCCACACCGCCACGTTCATCAATTTCGTCGGCACCGTCCGCCCGATCCCCATCGCGCGTCGCAGCACGCCGATGTGCCCCGATGCGTCGATGTAGTGCTTTGCGGTGAAGCGACCGGCGTCAGATTCGATGGCCTGGACACGGTCGTCCTCGCCTTTGATGACCTTGGCCTGGGTTCCTTCGTGGACCTCGGCCCCCAGTTCGCGGGCGTGGTCCAGGAGGATCTTGTCGTATCGAGCGCGGTCGACCTGCCATGCGGTGAGCTGCCGATCCTTCTCGAACTTCGCCGGGCGCGTCTGATCGCGAAACTGCGAGAGCGGCAGGAACTCAAAGTCCCACGGCTGGGGGCTCGAGCCCCAGAGATAGGTCGCGCCGATCTTGATCGGGAAGTTGGCCGCCTCGACCTTGTCCCACACGCCAATCTCGTCGAGGATGTGGCCGACCACGGGGAGTTGGCTCTCGCCGACGTGCTCTCGCGGGAAGCGCTCCTTCTCGAACACCACCACGCGCAGCTCCGGGTTGTAGAGCTTGAGGAAGGACGCGACGGTCGAGCCGCCCGGCCCGCCCCCGATGATCGCCACATCGTGAGTTGTCTGCGTTTGAATCATGGCCTCGTACCCCTGGCATTGGGCGACGGGCCTGGTTCGCACGCCAACGGCGATCCGAGGAGTTGCGTCGCCCCAACCGCTCGGATCGACACACCGGGCGCCAGCATAACCGAAATCGCCGAGAATGCAAGCGGTTCTCAGTTCGCGGGCGATTTCCGCCGGGCGAGGCTGAGAGTGGCCTAGGGGCAGCCTCTCACGAAATCGCTCTGGAAGGCCAGGAAGTCGAATATATCTCCGACGCCGATTCCTGTTGTGATATCAAGATCGATCGCACAAGGATTCCCCGTGACAAAGAGGTTCTGGAACGCAAGAAAGTCGTGGATGTTGCAGTCCGGGATCGGCTCGAATTCGCACGCGCAGCCCGGGCATCCGATGCAGCCAAGCGTCGTGAAGCGCACGTAGTAGAACCGGCCGTTCCAGACGCTTGGGCTGGGCGGGGCGCACTGGCTGAACGGCACGTCGTCCGCCGCACCCATGCGCACACTCATGAAATTGTCGGAGTAGTTCTCGTTGCTGCCGTTGCCGATGGTGAACTGGTGGTCGGCCCCGACAGCGACCAGCGCGACACCGACCGTGTCGCCCGCGTTGAGCGTGGGAGGCGTCTGAAAGATAACGCGGCTGTGGGCATTCAGGCCTCTGCCGGATCCGTTGCCGATCGCAACGAGTGTCCACTCGCTTACGTTGCATTCGCCGCCGGCGTATCCTCCTGGACGCGTCCACATTTCGATCTGAAAGGGGGCGAGCCCGTCAAGGGATGTGTTCACTTCAAGGCCAGGGATGATCAAATCATCGATACCGACTTCGACGTCCATGTAGACGACGCCGCCAACGCTGGTGGAGCTGTTCGCGCCGAAGACTGTATCGAGATAGCACGGCACGAATGCCGGGGGTGGCACCAGGCAACTGAGTGGTCCCGTTGAATGGTGCGCTGACGCACCCGCGGGCGCTTCGTAGGCAGCGATCTCGTCCGGGGCTCCCTGACCAAGCATGACAAACGCGTCGCCCGATGCTGACCGTGCGTCGGCGTAGATGTCCAGACCGCCGGATCCGTCGAACGCCGTGAAGCTGGCGGTGCCGTCAAAACTCCTTCCAGTCAATTGCATATTGGTGTCGGTCTCAACGATGACGCCGGTGATGGTTGCCCACCAGTAGGAATCTGATGCAGCGTCGTAGGCACAGCCAGTCGCACTGAATCCCGGATCGGTCCACATTGCGATTCTGTTGCCGTATTCATCGAACTCAATGATCGGCCCGAAATGGGCCTTGGTGATCAGCGTTCCTCGGGGCGTTCGCGCCAGAGACTTGACAGGCCAAGCGATGGACACGTCCTGCGTGCATCTGAGGGAGAGGTCGCCTGTTGACGGGTCGTACTCGTGGATAGCGAATTGACCCCATCCCCAGACAAAGTAAAGCTGGTTCGCCCCCTCGTCCGCAGCGCCGTCCCTGTACCCAATACTCGTCTGCATGGTCTCCGGGGCTTGCTCAAAGGCCTTGATGAACCGGCCGTCTTCGTCGAACTTCCAGATCGCGTGCGCGATCGGGTCTCGTCGGCTCGCCGTGACCCAATAGTGGCCAAACGCGTGAACCACTCCGTACGTATCGATGTTCGCACCAAGTTCGACGTTGAAAGGCCCCGCAACCGAGTCGCCCAGCGATTCGGGGCTGACTTGGATCTGTCGATCGGGCCCGAACGCGCCGGCGTCGGGTGCCGCGTCGTTCACCTGAGCCATCACAGACGCACCGGCGCACAACGCCACAACCGCGCTCATTTTCCTGCTCTCTAGGGTTTTCACCGCTGAATCCTTTCGATCGCTGCCACACGTCAAAGGGTCGTCAGTGTCAGTATACCAGATTCGATCCGATGGTCAAAGGAAAACTCGGATGCAGGCCTCTCTGCGAGGATCGATCGAGCTAGGCGACGGGCCCGCCGCGGGCGGATCTATGGACAACCGCCGACGAACTCGTTCTGGAACGCCAGGAAATCGAAGATGTCGCACGCCGGGTCAGGGTCGAGCTCGCACGCGCACGGCTCGCTGGCGACGAACGCGGTCTGGAAAGCCAGGAAGTCGAAGATATCGCACGCCGGATCCGGATCGAAGTCGCACGCGCACGGGCACGCGCAGGTCGCCGACGTGTACTGCACGGTGCCGTTCCAGACGCGCGGGCGGAACGGTGTCGACGAGAACGCGATGAACGACATCGACCCCATGGTGATGCTCAGATCCGAGTTGCTGTAGAACTCGTTGCTCCCGTTGCCATTGTGATACCAGTGCCCCCCCCCCCGTGACCACGATCGCCAGCCCGAACGACGTGTCGGCGTCGAGCGCCAAGGCGCCGACGAGCGGGGCTGAGCTGGCCTGTCCTCGTCCCGCCGACGTGCCGGCCCCGGTCGTTCGCAGCGTCCACTGGCTGGGATCCTGCTCCTTGCCAATCCACGTGTCGGGCGTCGTGTACACCTCGATCTGGAACGGCACTCCCGCGTCGGTGGAGAGATTCAGGTCCAGCGAGGTGATCTCGATCGGCTGCGACTGGACCGTGATGCCGAAGTACGCCGCCCCGCCGGACGGTGTGGACTTGTGTCCGTCGAACGACGTCTCGAGTTGGCACGGCTGGGGCGCGGGCTGGATGCCGAGCGGGCCGCCCAGGGCCATGAACCCCGGGATCAGCGCCAGGCCGACGATCGTTCTCGTGTTGCTCATGACGTGTTCCGTCGCTGTGAGGAACGGATCGCCGACCGCGGAGGTCGGCGTATTCGCCGGCGCGATCTACGAGAGCCCGTCGGCGATGGCATTCTGGACCGCATCGCAGAACCGGTCCAACTCCTCGAGGCTCGAGTATACGCTGGGCGAGACGCGGATGCCCTCGAACTGGGCGTGCTTGATCGCGGTCACCAGGATGCGGTGCTGGTTCCAAAGCCAACCCGAGAGCTCGCCCGAGTCCAGCCCGTCCACCTCGACGGTGGCGATCCCGCACGAGAACCGCGGGTCGAGGCTGGTGTGGAGTCTGACGCGGCTGTGTTCGAGCAGAGCCTTTGCCCAATAGTCGCGCAGATACCGCATGCGGGCCTCCTTGCGCGCCGGGCCGATGCCCTGGTGGAACGTCAGCGCCTCGGCGACAGCCAGCGTGTTGGCCGCCGGGTGCGTCCCGATCTCCTCGAACTTGCGGATGTCGTCGTCCTGGGTTTCGTTGGCCGCCATCATGGGCCAGGTCTGTTTGATGAGCTCGCGCTTCATATACAGCAGCCCCGTGCCGTGCGGTGCGAAGAGCCACTTGTGCAGGCTCGTGCCGAAGTAGTCGCAGTTGAGGTCCGAGAGCTTGAACTCGAAATGCGCCAGGCTGTGCGCGCCGTCGACGATGACGGGGACGCCGTGCGTGTGCGCCATGTCGCAGACCTTGCGCACCGGCAGGATCTGCCCGGTGAGGTTGATGACGTGGCACATGAGCAGGACGCGCGTCCGGGGCGTGATCGCACGCTCGAACAGGCGCACGATCTCGTCCTCGTCCTCAGCCGGGACGGGGATCTCGATCTCGACCAGCCTGATCCCCTCGCGCCGCTCACGCTGGCGGAAGGTGGTGAGCATCCTCGGGTAGTCCTGCGTGGTCGTGAGCACCTCGTCGCCAGCCCTGAGATCGATCCCGAACTGGCAGATCTGAAGACTCTCCGAGGCGTTGCGTGTGAAGGCGATCTCCTCGGGATCGACGCCCCATTGCCGGGCCATCCGGTCGCGCACGCCCTCGCGCTGCGGCTCGAGCACGCGCCACATGGCGACGGGCGGGCAGGTATTCGAGTAGTCCAGGTGCCGCTTCATGGCGTCCTGGACGAACGCGGGCGAGGGGCTCACACCGCCGTTGTTGAGGTTCACGATCGACCGATCGACCGTGAACGCACGCGCGACCGGGGCCCAGTACGTCTCGTCGCGGGCCAACTCGTCCGGCTCGCCCCGCACGCGCGAGAGCCTCTCGGCCACGGCCAGGGCGTCGGCCTTGGGGGTGGGAGCCAGCGTCCCGACGGCCAGCCCGATGGCGGGAACCGACATCGAGCCCATGAACTGTCGGCGTGTCTGCATCATCAGCTCAGTCTACCGCGCCCGGTCGCTCGGTCTCGCACAGGGTAGGGTGAGAGTGCGGAAAAACCCGCATACGAGCCGCGACCGGAAGGGAGCGGTAGTTCGATGACCCATATCGCGATGGTCACGCCCCAAAGCACTCCCTTCCGGTCGTGCCTCGTTGGGAAGGG